>JACUTN010000109.1 GCA_014859805.1 Candidatus Bathyarchaeota archaeon | reverse complement strand
CTTGCCACTCAAAAATGGGTCAACAGGGTAATTAGAACAGAATTGGAAGTAGTACAGCGCGCGCGAACTTGGCTAAGGAAGACATGTTGTTGATGGTTTGAAATTGCAATTAGGTGATGTGGAAAGAAATAGGGCGTGATTGTTGTGTTCAGTTTTGCAAGTGGAGCTTATGATGAAGTTGTAAGGGTTAGTTTATTGGATGAACTGGGTGGGCTTGAGGTTAAATTTAAAACGGTTAAGGAGGTTCTGAAAGAAAGCTAATTTATCACATCAGACTTGGCAGTATCGGCATGTCATTCGTTTTATTGGTTTTGTCAAATCATCTGTTGCGTATGACCTGAAGTTTCTTCGACTGATTTTGCTATTGTCTTTCTCTTCTTTGATTTTGTTTCTGTCTTGTTAGGTTGTAGGGTTTGGGCAGTGAGAAATGTGTGGAAAGTGTTTTATTCTGTGCGTTCTACATATGGATAATGCCGTGTGTTCAGATTCCGAATTGAACAATTAATTGGAAGTTTGTAAATGATAGCGCTGAGGAGTTTGCATGAAAAGGTTTCCTGCTTTACGCTTACAAAACAGAAACTGCGTAAGTTAAGGTTGCAAGCCGTCAGACGTGGTGTCTGGTTCAGAGGGTTGAGTAGGGTTGATCGAGCATTGGTTAATTTGACGATAAAAGTTGTTGATGGAGTGCGCAGCTTTACGTTGGCTAAAGCCCTGTTGTCTGTCATAAAAAAGTTAGAAGACGCTTTTGAAAGCAGAGTTTCGCACATGTTAAAAGAAGTCGGTTTCCCACTTGCTCGTAAGCTAAGTTTGTTTGCCCAAAAATGGGGTAATGATCTTGCTCAGAATTGGATGCATGATGTTTCCTTTGCAAAGTTTTTAGCGATAATGCACATCAATAATCCTGGAGTGTTCAAAGTATAATTAGCTGTCACTTGTCACCTTTGAAAGCGTAATTCATTATGTTAAACTTAATTTGCATAGCTTTAATTTCTGTACTGTTCTTCGTTTATGCTTGGTCATTTTATAATGTGCCTATCCTGACCGCTGGAGTTAAACATTTACGTGGAAGTGGGCGCAAATCTAAGAAAAAAGGCTTCCAGAAAAGAAATCTACCTACCTGTTCAATTATTGTGCCAGTTAAAAATGAGGAGAAGGTTATAGGTCGATTGTTGGATGCGTTATCAAATCTGAATTACCCGGAGAATAAAAAAGAAATCGTTATTGTTGAAGATGGGTCAACGGATAGAACTCTCGATATTTGTACGAAATATGCTAAAAACCATCAAGTGTGTATGAAAATTTTGCATAAACCATTTTCTAATGGTAAACCTTCAGCCTTAAATTATGGGATTAAGTATGCAAAAGGTGAAATTGTTGGAATATTTGATGCAGACAGTGTTCCTGCCCGTGATACACTATTAAATGTGTGTAAGTATTTTGAAGATCAAGAGGTAGCTGCTGTTCAAGGTAGGACGTTGTCAATTAACTCTGATGAAAACATGTTGACTAAATTTATTTCCTATGAAGAGGCTGTTTGGTGTGAAGCCTATTTACGGGGAAAGGATGTTTTGAATTTGTTTGTTCATTTGAAGGGAAGCTGTCAGTTCATAAGGCGTGGTGTTTTGGAGAAGTTGAACGGGTTTGATGAGAACATTTTATCTGAAGACATGGAGATTTCAGCGAGGCTTACGGAAAAAGGCTATAAAATTAGGTATGCATCAGATGTGCGCTCATGGCAGGAAAGCCCTGCTGATTTTAAGCGGTTGTTTATGCAGCGTACAAGGTGGTATAGGGGAACTATGGAGGTTGCTTTTAAATATGGTAAATTAATGGCTAAGTTGAGCAGAAAAGGTATTGATGCTGAGGTAACTCTGTTTGGGCCTTTCATATTGATTATGTCGTTGGTAGGATATTTGGCAGCTTTCTTCACGTTCTTTGTACCGATGCCTTTAGGTCTTTTATGGCAGATTTTGATGCAATTCACGGCTGTAATTACGACAGCTTCATTGCTTGTTTGCGGTTTAGCTTTGGTTTATGTTTCAAAACCGAGAAAGGTTATGAATGTTTTGTGGCTTCCATTTATCTACTTTTATTGGAGCTTGCAGGCGTTTATTGCATTGTATGCGATACTGCTTATCTTGTTGCGTAGGCCTCGGGAATGGGTGAAAACCGAGAAAAAAGGTGTAATCGCAAATTCCGCGCTGGTTTCAGTGTGTAACACTGGGATGGTTGATGAAGTTTTCAGGTTTGCTAGAAAAGCTGAGGGGGCGTGAATGAGTGCATTTACCGTTCAGCGTCAACTTAACGAATGATAAAGGTTTGTTGATGTGTTTCTTAGTTGGATTAATCATCAGGTTGATTCCGGAGCTTTTGGCGTTTCCATATCCAGTAGGCTTTGACACTATTTACTATGCTGCGGTAATGAAGGGCGGTGTGATTTGGTCTCACTGGAGCACTTTTTTCACTTCTACTTGGCTTGTGTATGCTGTTATAGTGCCGCTTTACAGTGTGTTGAATGTTGATCCGTTTTTGTTGTTGAAGGTTTTGGCGCCTGTTTTGTATGGGTTGAACGTTGCTGGTGTTTATTGGTTTGCAAGGAAGATGTTGGGTTGGGATGTGCGTATGAGTTTGTTGGCTGGAGGATTTTTTGCTGTTCAGTTGGCTTCTTTGAGGATTAGTTGGGATTTGCTGAGGAACACGCTTGGATTGGGTATTTTGTTGTTTGCTTTGCCTTTTATTAAACGGGTTGATTCTAAACGTGGTTTTGTATGTTTCGTTTTGCTTTCGTTGTTAACGGTTTTTGCTCATGAGTATGCTGCTGTGACTTTGGTAGCTGTGGTTTTGGGTTTAGTGTTTTGGCGTTTCGTTAAAAAGCGGATGGGCATAGAGAATAAACGTTTGGTTCTTGCGTTTTCCCCTGCTTTGGCTGTTTTTCTGATAGGCATTTACTTGAGGATTTTTCCGATTCGTTACACGGTTGAAACGAATGTTATAAGTGCAGGCGATGTTGTTCGGGCTAATGTTGGAGGCTTGTTCTTCTTGGTGAATTATTTGGGTGTGAAGACTTCTGTTGACTATTATGGTTCTTACTTTAATTTAGTTTTGAATGTGCTTGTTCTTTTCGGGTTGTTGTATTTGCCCTATTTGTTCTTGGTTTTGAAGGGTTTCTTTAAGCATAGTATTTTGAATGTTTGGACGGGTTTGTTGTTGGCTGGTTCTTTTGGTTGTTTGGTTGTTCCGTTTTGTGCTTTGGAGTATTGGCATCGTTGGATGTTTATGTTGGTTTTTCCTTTCACTTTTTATGCAGTTAACGGGTTAAGCGAGTTGTTAAGAAAGTGTAATTGTGGAAATTCCATGTTGGGCATGAGTTTTTCGGATAGGAAAGTGAAGGGTATGTTTTTGTTGACGGTTATGATGGGCAGTGTTTATTTGGCTACGCCTGTTTTGATGAGTACTGTTAACGTTGGGATTTTTTCTGTTTTTCCTGTTTGTAGGTATTTCTCTTTTGCTCCTACTGTTCCTTATGAGGATGT
>JACUTN010000005.1 GCA_014859805.1 Candidatus Bathyarchaeota archaeon | reverse complement strand
CTCAAAGCAATGTCTTGGGTCACTGGAATATGCATGTAAGGGTCTTTCTCTTCTGGCACATCGTATACTCCGTAGTCTGCTGCTGTTCTGGCTTCTAAACCGCTTGTGAAATCCAGCTTAACCACAGGTTCAAGTTCATACTTTGAAATGCGGTCCCACGTGATCAAAGTCTGCAAACACCATGCGCCGATTATTCCCGGATAAGCGTGCTCTCGACATGAAAGCATGAAACGGTCCGCGTAACGATGAACATCCTTCAACAAGGATTCTCTTAGGCTTAAAATTGCGTGGGCTGTAACCTCAAATGATGGAATCTTCCTTATTCTTTCTTGAACATCTGCTGGAAGTCTTTTCAAACCGTCAAGTATCGTTTCTCTACGTTCATCTATCGAAAGAAACTGATTAGCTAAGCATATTTTAGCCTCTTCTAGGCTTACGTTATAGAGTTTTGCAAACCAGTCGTCCACGTCTCCCCAATCGCTTTTTGCGTCTAAAGGCGAAAAGAAGAAGTTAAAGTTCGCATGAGGTCCCAACACAATCTGTTCAACGCGACCGTTCTCTAAGCCCTCCTTGTTTAGGTTTCCAGCTTGGACTTCTCGTGCAACCTTTTCCTCTAGATGCTGTGAATTCGCTGCAAAGATGAATTCTCTTTCAAAAGTCCTATGGGCATGCTCAGCCTTCAAAAGCATGGGTTCATCAATTGGTTCTTTGAACCTCATTCCACCTTCATGAACTTCATATTGATATGATTTTGGGTATGGAATGTCAGCTTGCTCAGCATACCAGTAATAATCCTTTTCGATCTCGCCTCTGTTCTCTATTTTCAGGAGAGTTCTAGAGCCGACTATTGGAACCGTAAAGTTGTTTTCGATTACGCTGCAGTGTTCGTCTCCGCCAACATAAACCGAGAAAGCTCTGTTCGGGATTTGTAGACACTCCAGATTAACGAGTTCATCAACGTATTTGATTATGTCCGAGTAGTTGTCAAGGATTAATATGACGCTTTTCCAGTCCTCGGCTTTTCTTATGTCTTTCGGGTCGTTCACAACGCGTAAATCTCTTCTCACGAGGCTTGGCAAATCTTCTACTTTTTCGTCTACTCCTCCGACCATCGGGTTTTGTAGGTAAATTCGTGCTCTGCTAGGCGTTGTGTAAATTATGCTTCTTAAACCGTAATTGCGTTGCCCGTTCCAAGCATCTAGGGCTGAGTGAGAACCCAAATTCAGTCCAATAGGTTCTTTGTACCTTCTAACTATGTCCTGCATCTCTTCTCTACTGATAACCATAAAGCTCACCAGTTTTAGCTAAGCAATCTAGCATCCAAGTTTTTAAAGCTTTTTCACACTCAACTGTAAAACGTTACTTGACGAAATTTTAGTTCTAGAGTTTACTTCTATCTCGTTTTTACATACATGGTTATAAGAAAAGAATAGCTTTTTCATTCTTGGAGGAGAAGGGAGTTGACTGAATCCTTCAGATGGCTGTTTGTTCACGATGTTCCATTACTCTATAATAAAAAAAGAGTTGCGAGGCAATTTCAAGTGGAAATGTGGCTTGACCCATCCCCCATCATCAAAGAACTAAAAATCAAAAGCGTAGACACGAGTAAACGAGACATAAGTCCAGCACTAAGATACATTGTTTAGAGACCACAAGCCCGCAGTACATTTCCAAAATTTTCACGAGTCCTATCACTTTTGTAATTTCTCAGTGCGTTAATAATCGCTTTTTCATCTTTTCCACCAAGCTCCACAGCCACTTCATCCGCAACCGCACCACTAATAAACAGAAACTGGCAAATAGATGTCACATTCGATGGTTTCCGATTTACACTGGCTGTTTCAAAATCCACAATAAAAGGCTCATCCTTCGGATCAAGTATTATGTGTTTCGGAGCGCGGCTAAGTTCGCCATGGTCTAAACCAGCCTCATCCAGCCGCCAACACTGCTCCAAAACCTCACGCAAAACCTTCCTTACTTCTGCCTTTCCCTTACGGTTTTCCAACCATTTCGGGAGCAAATCACCATCAATAAACTGCATCAAAAGAAAGTTCTTGCTTACGCCAAAAAGTCTTGGTCCAACATGCACAGAATTCGCTTTTTTAAGCATTTCCGCCTCCCGCTGCATTCCAGAACGATCAGCGTCCACCCTTCGAACTTTTAGAGCCGCTTTCTCTCCGTCAACATAAGCTATTATTACTATGCCTACGTAGCCTTTGCCTAAAACTGGTATGTTGAAGACTTGTTTTTCTCCGCTAAACTCTAAAGCCTTAACACGAAGTTTTCGCAGTTCCTTCAAACGTTTCTGCAATTCTGCCTTGCCCGGTCTAGGATAGCACATTACTGACGCGTAAGGTTCTTCACTTAATTTTTCAAGACTTATCACCAAAGCATTTTTCAAGATTTAATCCCCTAACTGCTCTGCTTTTTGTATTCCCTTGAATAAAACGTTATAAGTGACATCTTATAGGGCTATTTTCAGCTGCTCTAAACACTCTAGGGTAAGTTTTAGGATATGTTTAGTTTTTCGTAAGGCTTCTTCAGCCATTTCGCAAGTATAATATTCCGCGGGTATTAGCCATCCTTCTCTAAAGCGGAAGGGATACCGTAAAATTTTTGGTATATGTGTTTCAATTTCGTGGAGTTCTCTGGAGATTTCTCGGAGGGTTGCTTTCATTTTCTCATTTACGTCTGACGCTATTCTTCCAAGAATCATCCAGTTGTTATGTTTCTTGCTCGCTCTTCTTCCAAGAGCAATGATGAGCGCAGAGGTTGCATTTTCAGCACTCAACGCACTGCACAAAAAAGATAAGTGATATCTCTTTTCACGCAAACTGATCTCTGCATCGATCAGCTGTTCTTTTGAATTTTTAACGAAAGCCTTTATTTCTTCAGTTTCAGCCATAATTTCTCATCTTTGTCATAATGCCAATTTTTGCGAATATCCTTCATGAATACCTTCAATAATGTTGTGATTCCTGCACGGTCAAAAAGCACATCGTATCCTTCTAGGATTCCAAAAAGTAATGCTGATTTAAAGTGGAGCATGGCAAGGAATTCTGTTAGCGACACTGAAGTCATCTCAAAAGCTATTCCATACTTCATAGATATTTCATATTCATCATCCGTGAGATCCAAGGGATTCTCGGAAATTACAAGGAGATCTACGTCGCTTTCTTCATGAACTTCTCCTTTCGCTATGCTTCCGTAAAGCAAAACACTCAAAACTTGGCGGTGTTTTTCGACAACTTCATAAGCCGCCATCCAAGCAGTCTCCTTTAAAGACGAAACCAAAACGGCTTGTAACCTCTCATGGTCAACCTGATAGCCATTACTGCTAAGCTTTACCACACCGAGTTGAAGAAGCTGTTTCAGCTTTATTGACAGCCACCTTTCGCTGAGACCTGTTGCTCTAACCAACTCTGAAAAGGACATCGCACCATTGGATAAAGCACGCACGATTCTTCCTTCAGGCGTGAATGCAGATAGCTTCAGCGTTTTCTTTCTCATAATACAAATTATGGAACTGAAACTTATTAAGCTTTACTAAGTATAGAAACTCTACCAAGTATATAGATTACGGAAGGCTAATCATTGCTTTCAGGGAAAGCTTTTTTTAGACTCTGATTACGTTCGACATATTTTTTGCCATCCTACTCCTTATCACGGGAATAAACGTCGTAGATAACATCGTAAAGTTAATAGGAAACCCCCATTACTAAATTGCTGTCTCAAAAAGGGGTTAAGAAATGCCAAAATTCAGACAAACCGCTGACATACTTAAGCTGATGAGTAGGAAAGAGGATATACGAAACATAGGCATAATCGCTCATATAGACCACGGAAAAACAACAATGACCGACTCGCTGCTTGCCGAAGCTGGATTGTTATCGCCTAAAATAGCAGGAGAAGCTAGAGCACTGGACTATCTGGAAGAAGAACAAAAA
This sequence comes from Candidatus Bathyarchaeota archaeon, assembly GCA_014859805.1. Taxonomy (GTDB): domain Archaea; phylum Thermoproteota; class Bathyarchaeia; order Bathyarchaeales; family Bathycorpusculaceae; genus SOJA01. The sequence continues at coordinate 16,951 of JACUTN010000005.1, read as the reverse complement.
AGAGGAATCACAATAAAAACTGCAAACATATCACTCTTACACGAGATGGAAGGCCGCCCATACGTAATCAACTTAATTGACACACCAGGCCACGTGGACTTCACGGGTAAAGTGACAAGAGCCCTACGTGCCATAGACGGCGCAGTCGTTGTTGTAGACGCTGTGGAAGAAGTGATGGTTCAAACAGAAACCGTCACAAACCAAGCTCTCCAAGATAGAGTGAAACCTGTCCTTTTCATAAACAAGGTTGATCGCTTAATAAAGGAGTTGAGACTTACCCCAGATGAGATTCAAAAGAAATTTGTACGCATTATCCGTGACTTTAACAACTTGATTGACATTTATGGGGAGCCAGGGTTTAAGGAGAAATGGAAGGTTGACCCTGCAAAGGAAAGTGTTGCTTTTGGTTCCGCTCTTCACAAGTGGGGTTTCACTCTTAGCATGGCACGGAAAAATGGAATAAAATTCAGCGATGTAGTGGACGCTTATGTGAAAGGTGAATATGAGAAGCTTCCAGAGCTGCTTCCGCTTCACACTGCAATACTTGACATGGCAGTTAGAAACATGCCTAACCCCATTGAAGCCCAAAAATACCGTATACCAAAAATTTGGAAAGGCGAAATAGAGTCAGAGGTAGGTCAAGCAATGCTGAACTGTGAAGACAATGGCCCAACAGTAATGTGTGTAACACTTGCTCAAATGGATCCCCATGCAGGCTTAGTCGCAACAGGCAGACTATTTTCAGGCTCGATAAAAGAAGGCGGCCAAGTCTACTTAGTCAACACAAAGAAAGGATATCGAGTGCAACAAGTTTCCATGTATATGGGTGCCTTCAGAGAGGTTGTTGGCGAAATCACGGCAGGCAACATAGCCGCTTTGCTTGGTCTCGATCTTGCAAGAGCAGGTGAGACTCTCATTGATGTTGAACACAAGGACGGCATGTTTCCTTTTGAACGCATAAAATATGTTTCGGAACCAGTCGTAACAATAGCCATCGAACCTAAACATCCGAGAGAACTACCCCGTCTAGTTGACGCAATGAACAGGCTTTCAATTGAAGATCCAAATCTTGTAACCACAGTAAACAAAGAGACTGGCGAGTACCTACTGAGTGGAATGGGTGAGCTTCACTTGGAAATTGCTGTCAAGTTCCTAAAGGATTATGGTGGCGGAATAGAAATTACAACTTCTCGTCCAATAGTAGTCTACAGAGAAAGCGTCGCTGGACAAGGCGTAGTAGCTATGGCTAAAAGCCCCAACAAACACAGCAGGTTCTGGGTGCAAATCGAACCCCTAGACGAGAATGTTATAAAAATGATTGAAAAGGGTGATATTTCCGAACAAATGGGTCGCAAGCGAATAGGTACGGTGCTTAAGGAGGCAGGCTGGCCAACAGGAGAAGCTAGAAACGTTTGGGCACTAGAGGAACACAAAAACATGATCATTGACTTAACCAAAGGTGTCCAATACCTTCGAGAAGCTAGAGAGATGATTATTGCTGGTTTCCGCTGGGCATGCGAATCAGGACCATTATGCGACGAACCCTTAAGAGGCTTAAAAATCAAGCTACTAGACGTTAAGCTTCACGAAGACCCAGTGCATCGTGGACCAGCCCAAGTCATGCCAGCCGTACGCCGCGCAATTCTAGGCTCCTTCTTAACAGCCGAACCTGTGCTCCTTGAACCTGTCTACAAAATTGGAGTGTCAGTTCCAGCCCAGTGGGTTGGCGAATCCTCCAGCATGATCATACGTAAGCGTGGAAGGATACTTTCCTCAGAGCAGAGAGGCGCCTTGACAACGGTTACAGGCTACATCCCAGTCGCGGAAACATTTGGTTTAGCTGCAGACATGCGTTCCGCAACTTCAGGTCACGCCTTCTGGCAATGCTCTTTTCACCATTGGGACAAAGCTCCAGAAAGTGTGGCAGCCGAAGTTATCAAGCAAGTTCGCGAGAGGAGAGGCTTATCATCAGAGATTCCATCACCAAAGAAATTCATAGACGAAGCCTAAAGCGTGCCTTTTTAACCCAAAAATTTATCCAGTTTTGACTTGAAATAATGACCATGGAAACTAAATATCAGAAAATAGAGGGCATTGTGGCGAGGGAACTTTCTTGTTCTGCTCATGCAATGGAACACGTCATGAGGGTTTACAATCTCTGTTTACATCTCACCAAATACGAATTGAACGTAGATCGAGATGTTTTGAAAACAGCTGCTTTATTACATGATATAGCCCGTGTTAAAGAGTTCAATGATAAGACTGGAAACATTGACCACTCCGTTCTTGGGGCTAAAATGGCTGAAAAAATTCTGAGGACACTCGGTTATTCTGAGGAGCAGATAGCTCATGTTAAACATTGTATAGCGGCACACCGCTTCCGAAGTAAAGTTAAACCCCAAACAAAAGAAGCGAAAACCCTGTTCGATGCAGACAAGCTAGATGTTTTAGGCGCGATAGGCATCGCCAGATCCTTCATGATAGCTGGTCAATATGGCCAGAAAATCTATTCGGACATTTCAATCCAAGAGTACTTGAAAGATAACGTTGTCGAAGAGAAAGCTGATGGAAGGGTTAGAGACATATCTAAACACACTCCTAATTTAGAATTCGAGTTGAAGTTTAAGCTTGTCTCAGAAAGGTTATACACGCAAAAGGCAAGGGAAATAGCCAAAGAAAGACTGCAATTTATGGAGAACTTCTTTGAAAAGTTGAAGAGGGAAATCAAAGGAGAATGTTAGTTGATTATTCCTCTTGTTTTTCTTCCGTTTCTTCTTGTTGAACGACTTCGGCTTCTGCGAATCTTCTGCTTATTCTTGTTATCCTTATTTTGACGTGGTCGCCTGGTTTTGTGTTTGGTATGAAGGTTACTAAACCCTTTATTCGGGCTATGCCTTCTCCTCTGCGGCTTGTTTCTTGAATGTCAACTTCATATTCTTTTCCAATTTCAACTGGTTTTGGTGGGAAGCTGTTTCTTCTGCCGAAGCCTCTTCTTTCTTCCATCCGTTTCACCTCTCATCTCGTGTGATAAGATTTGTTTCATCTGTTTTCGGGGTTTACTCAACCGTGAGTACTCCGTATTTTCCAACGTTTAACTGAATCTCTCCTCTGAAGCTTGTGATGTATCCATTTTCCACTTTGACCTTGTCGTTCACGTTTACTTGGTCGATCTGTTCGTTCCATAACGTCAGTTTTATTGAGCCCGTTTCGTCGCTGATGATGGCTGTTGCCACGTTGTACGTTTTGTCTCCGAATCTCGATCGAACCTCACGTGTTTCAGCTTTTTCTTTCACTGTGCCTTCAACAGTGACACGTTTCATTCCATTCCGCAAATCCTTTATTTCCAATTCTCATCCTCCTTGTTCAGGCTATTCTTTCCGCGACAGCGAATTTACCGCCAACAGATACAATTTTGACCGTAACACGTTCGCCGACCTTGCCTCCAGGAACAAAAATCATGTAGTTGTGCATTCTCGCTATTCCGTCGCCCCTGCTTCCAATGTCATCAATGACAACCTCTAATTGTTGACCCCTCCATATGGGTGCTTTTTGTAAAAATGGTTTGCTTGGGCGGTACCTTCTTTTGCTTCCGCGCCTTCTTAATTTCCTTTTAGCGTTTCTCGTTTTTTCTGGTAGTCTTCTCGGCATATTCTGCTTTCGTCCTTATCGCGGAACCAGCCTCTCCAACAAAACTTCAGTGTCACGACAGTAACACAAGCTTTGGGAAGGCTAATTACATGCAAAAAGCCATTCCACCATATAAATCTTGCTAAGTGCCTATTCGTAACGTAATGCTTCAACGGGATCTAGTTTCGCTGCTTTCCTAGCTGGATATAAGCCAAAGATTATGCACACAATTATGGCGAAAACGAAGGCTATTATTGTCCATTCTGGCGAAAAAGCGGGGTTTATAGACATTCTCTGAGCGTCAGGAGGTTGGAACCCTGCGTCTTGCTGTTGCGTCTGCACGAGACCCGATAAACCGTAGGCTAATACATGGGAAAGCCCATATCCAGTGAATACGCCAATTAGACCGCCCGTTATGCCTATTAGCGTTGCTTCCGCGAGAAATATGGCGAGAACAGTCCGGCTCTTCGCTCCAATAGCCTTTAATATTCCGATTTCCCGTGTTCGCTCCATAACAGAAACCGTCATAATATTCATTATACCTATTCCAGCAACAAGAAGCGAAATAGAGGCTATAGCCATCAAGAAGATTTGAACAACAGTTAGAATGTGATCAACCTGTTTAATAAACGTTAGAGGAACAAGAATTGTAACGCTAAATGGAGGAAACAAACCTTCAATTTCGTCAGCGATTCTCTCAGATTCCTCATGGTCGTAGACCTTAACAAAGATTAGTTGAGATTCTTGAGTGTTATAGATCTTCCTTGCTGTCTCCAGCGGTATAAAAACCCAGTAATCAAAATTTGTTATTCCCGGAGTCCCTCTTTTTTGCAGAGTCCCAGCAACAGTGAACGTATGATTCTCTTGTTTATAAAAAGGTGGATTCGGTGGATTAATTTGTAGCACTCGCGAGGTTAAGGTTATGTTATCGTTTGCAATAGCAAAGGGCGCTGTTTCGTTTTCCGTAGGATGATTGACTCTATATCCAATGACTATTGTGTCGTTTCTGTCTTCAGTTGGCAGTTTACCATCTTCAAAGATGAATCTGTCTGGAAATATTTTGACAAACTCTGTGAAGTTAACTGCAGTAGCAACAAAAGCGCGAACTGTTTCATTTTTATTATATAAAGTTACATTGCCAACTTGCATAAGCGGTGTTGCGACTTTAACTCCTGAAATATTTGAAATACTTTGAACGTCTTTATCAATAAATCCTTCCTTTGACAAACCTGCAAAAAAGCTTCCAGGTATAACTGTCAAATTTTCGAGTTCAAATCCTGTCTGCATTCGTTCTCTTATTTCTAATCTGAATCCTTCACCTAGAGATGCCAAGCTGATTATTGCCGTTATGCCGACTACAACGCCTAAAGTTGTGAGGGACGTTCGAAATTTTCTTTGTGACATGCCTTCCCAAGACATGGCCAAAATTTTGCTTAGTTTCACTGCTTATTCCTCCTTGGTGCTTTTTTTATCTCTTCGATTAAGCCGTCCTTCAAGTGTATTATGCGGTCAGCAGCTTCAGCTATATGTGGATCGTGAGTGACAACCACAAAGGTTTGTCCTTTCTCTTTGTTCAGCTTTTTCATCAGCTCAACTATTTCCCAACCAGTCTTCGTATCGAGGTTTCCTGTGGGCTCGTCGGCCAATACAATTTTAGGATCATTTATTAAGGCTCTTGCCATGGCTACGCGTTGCTGTTCTCCCCCGCTGAGTTCGAAAGGTCTATGATCCATGCGGCCTTCAAGGCCCACAAGTTTCAACATTTCATTAGCTCTTTTTGACGTCTCTTTTTCTGGTAAACCAGCTATTGTTAACGGCAACTCTACATTCCTCAGAGATGTTAATCTTGGCAACAAGTTGAAAAATTGGAAAACAAAACCCATTTTAGTTAAACGAAGCTCAGCTAGTTTATCATCACTCAGCTTGAGAATGTTGGAACCATCGATTAGAATTTTGCCTTTATCTGGACGATCCAAACATCCCATCAAATGCAGTAAAGTTGACTTTCCACCACCTGACGGTCCGAAAATAGCCAAGAATTCTCCTTTTTCAACATCAAAACTTACTCCACGCAAAGCTGGAACAACAACTTTGCCCATATGGTAATTTTTTCTGACTTCGCAAACTTCAAGTATAGTTGCCATTATTACATTCCGACGAGAAGTGAAAAGTTCTGGCGTATTTAACTTTTATTATAAAGTGCGAAACTCGATTTACCAGTGTTGTGGAAGCGCTTTCGATTAGCAGTTTTATCCACGTGTGCCGTTTTTATGCAACGAAAAGCAGAACATAGTAAGGTAAAAATCCAATGATGGCAATGACTGCACTTTTACTTAGAGGCAAATCAGATGCTGTATGTACCCCTATGGAAGATATTATTATCGACCAAACTGGTAGCAGAAGAACCATTGAAGAAGTGAACAAGATTATGGTTTGCAACACAGATGTTGGACTTATGGCATCAACGGTAATGTATAGAGGGGAGATTAGTAGATATAGGATGTTGAACAACACCTGCATGACAACCATAGCAATGAGCGCATAACCTACTATTATGAGGAATACTTTGAATTCGGCTTTGATTTTAAACATTTTCCCCACAATAAACACCGCCATACCACACAGCATCCAATAAATACAAAAGGTTGTAACTGCGTTGAAAGCAGAAAAAGCTATCATGTTGCCCATAGAATTAATTAAAGGTTCAAAATTTCCAGATTGAAAATACACTTTGTCCACGAGTATCGTCAAGTTTGACCTAGTCGATTGTGCCCAGACCATGTCAAGTTTAAGACCAGTAACGTTGTCCCACGCTGTTTGAGCGCTGCTGTTTACCCATTGTTCAGCGTCAAGCCCCAATGGAATGGTGAAATTGTTCCACTCATCATTTTTAGTTTGATTGATGAGTTCAGCTAAGTCGTAGTAGAAATAATCTGTCGTACCCATAGAGAAAAGGTAAAGACTAGCATTTTGAGGCGGATCTGCTGTGGGATTAATCCATTTTATGCAAAAAGACAGGTTCTTGTAACCGTCAGTGCTCAAGCAATTTATTTGGCCAATGTTTTTTAGTTCCATCCATATTGTATCATTATTTGTGATGCTAAATTGAATACTTTTGTGCCCTAAGAGGTAATCATCGTTATTACATGTGATTTCGGCGTTGGAAATCCACATTGTACAGTTTTCTGTCCATGGATCTGGATTATATGGGTCTAGAGTATTTGGCAGCGTCTGTTGCACGTAGAGTTTCGAAGCTCTAGCATATTCGCTTCCCATGCTTGCTAGCACGAATAGAATCATTATCAAGATTGGTCCTATGTATTTTGGGTTTTGAATTATTTCTTTGAATGCTTTGAAAGGTGAGTATATGACTTTGAATACTCCATAGGCAAACAATGGTTTATACTCCGTGTATACCTGATTGTTGTGGGTTTATTAGTGATTTGCTACATTCCAAGTTTCAGTCGCCTATAAGTTGTATAGTCTACATATTCCAGAAACGGATTGCCCGCTTGATATTTAACCGTCAGTTTTTGGCGTTCTCTTTTGTCTAGTATTTGGTTCGTGGTTATCAGTGAGTAGGCGTCGCTTCCAGCTCCTGAACCGTAACTCACGATTAAGATGCGTTCATCTGGCTTGGCTATGTCTAAAGCAGCTGCTAAACCCAGTGGTGAAGAGCCTGAATACGTGTTGCCAAACTTAGCTACTTGAAGTGATGGCGAATACTGTTCTTCCTTGAACCCAAGCTCCTTGGCAACCCTCACTGGGAACCTAACATTCGGCTGATGTGAAACAAAATAGTTAATATCTTCCACTTTCAGGTTAAGTCGGTCCATCAATTTTTTAGCCGCTTTTCTAACGTGCTTAAAATACGCTGGGTCTCCAGTGAACCTTCCGCCGTGCATTGGGTAGGGTTCTCCGTCTCTTCTCCAAAAGTCAGGTGTATCTGAAGTACATGAGTACCACCCTTCAATTTCGGCTATGATGTCATGTTTTCCAAAAATGTATGCACATCCGCCATATCCGACGAACAGGTCTAGTTCTCCTCCGGGACAGTCTCTTGGAGCAGCTTGTGAGTTGTCTGCACCTATTACCATGGCATATTGAATGTTTGATTTTGGGTAGCTTACGAGCGAGGCTGCATCTTTGAACATGCTTGTTGCGGCTTTGCATGCGAATTCTGTGTCTATAGCATCAACTCCTTGCATGTCTCCTTCTTCTTCGCCCAGTTTTAGGACTTGTGCAACCTTTGACGCTATGGGCTTAACGGCATATGGATTAGATTCTGAACCTACGTAAACTTTGCCAACGAGCGAACTGTTAACTCCAGAGTGGATTAGAGCAAGTTTTCCTGCCTCAACTGAAGCGGTTATTGCGTCTTCATCGATGAACGGTACTGAACGTTCAATGTTTCTTTCTCGTATTCTGAACTTTGAAGTGTAAACCCCGTAGCCTACTATTCCCGGTGCATCATACTCTTTATTTGGTTTCATAATGGCGTATTGTTGATGTGGATAATACTCATCTGCTAAGGTGAAAGCTAAAGAAATTGTTGGGATGACGTCGCTTCTTCCAACAGAATAGCGTCTTCTAAACCTTGGCACAACATTCCTTCCCTCAAAGGCTGAAAGGTCTATTTCTTCATCGTCTTTTACTATATGGTCTGTCAGTCTTCCCGGAACTCTTATCTTCCCATTGTGAAATGAAATTATGCCATAAATGTAGTTACCCAGCTTCGTAAATTTGTTTGTGGGTTCGTTTATGAAGGTACATATTTCCAGTTTGCCTTTGTCGTAGAATAAGTCTATGTCATCCATTTTTCCGAAGCTTTTTCTTCCGCAGTTTCCGCAGTAGTCCCTTATCTCAAAATATTCTTTACCACAAATTTGGCAGCGTCTTCCCCTCAGCCTATCGCCAAGGTATGAAACCCTTCTCTCTATCGGCTCACTACTCATTCTCAATTTCTCCCTAAAATGTAAACATAACCTTTAGTTCCAAAACCCTCAAGCTCAAGCACACAGCCATACTGTAATTTTCCGTCGCTTTTAACTTGTCGTTCACCAGCTTCGCCCCTCAACTGCTTAAAGACTTCAAAAACTTCGGCTCCACCTGTGGCGCCTAAGGGATTACCATCAGCTTTTAATCCACCATTGGTGTTTACGAAGAGTTTCTTCCCGTTCATTTCATAATACCCTTTGTAGTCTTTACAGCTTTCGTGTATGCATGTCCACGCCTTTCCGTGTTCGCAGAAACCTAGATCCTCAAGGGAAATCATCTCCATAACCGTGGATTGATCGTATACCTCAGCAATTTTTATGTCCCAAAGTTTTATTCCAGCCATTTTCAAAGCGTTTTTCATGGCTATTTCGCTCACTAAAAAGCGTGTCATGTCTTCTCTTGCTGGAAAGGTCAGATAGTCCGTTGCGGAGGAGGCGCCTAGAATATAGACTGGTTTGTCTGTGAGTTTTTTGGCGAATTCTTCGTTTGCAAGGATGAGGGCGGTTGCGCCGTCGGATATTGGTGCAAAATCGTAAAGTCCTAGAGGTTTTCGGGCGTTTTTTCTCGCTTTTAAAACGTGTTCAATGGTTATTTTTCTTTGGTATTGTGCGTACTCGTTTTTGGTTGCGTGTAAATGGTTTTTAACTGATATTTGTGCTAAGGCTAGGTTTAGTTTTTCAAGGTCTTCATTGGTTATGCCGTATCGTTTTATGTATGCTCTAAGCATGAGTTCGTGGTTTGCTTCTGGTGTGCATCCTGCGTAATAGCTCCATGGGTCTTCTAGAAGCATCAGGTCGTCGCGGATTTTGTCCCATCTGTCTGTCATTTTCTCTAGTCCGCCAACCAAAACCATGTTGTATCTTCCGGCTTGGATGGCGTTGCAAGCGTTTAGTAGGGCTGAGCTGAAGGAGCGGGTTACTTCCATTGGGACGTGAAGTTCTGTGAGTTCTGAAAGGAATCCTTCTTCTAGTCCGAGCTTGTTTGTGATTGGTAGGAAGTAGTCGGAAAGGTAGGCTGCTTCTAGGTTTTTGCGTTCTATATTTGCTTCTTCTGATGCTTTAAGCCAAGACTCTTCGATAAGTCTCTCTGGTTCCTTCTCGTAGTGTTCTCCAAATTTTGTTCTTCCAACACCGACTATGACTGGATGACTTTGCATTGTCTTAACCTTTCTTGTCAATTGCAACTTATCCTTTTCACATGACTTTTAAGTTTTTGCCGCTTTGCGGAAACTCATAATAACTTATTTATTAAATGATTAAGGAAATGAGGTGGTGTTCATGGTTGGAGAAGAAAAATATCGCTTGGTTATAAGTGTTAAGGAGATACGTGGAAACTGTCCAGTTTTTAATGTTGGAGACAGAATAGTTGTGGATTCGCCTAAGATAATTGTTGAAAAAACTGACAGCATCTGCGTTCACGCTTTTGGTTGCATGCTTTCCATGATTGTTGCTTTAAGCCGTGGAATAAGCTTCAAAAAGTTAGGGTTGGCAACGGAAGAGGGTGAGAAAGGTTATTTTCAATGCTTGGATCCTGGAAAACCTTACACAAATGGTGGAACGGTGCTTTTCGAAATAAAGCGAGAGAGAATCTAAGCTCTTGTTCATAAAATTTTTATTGTGCCTAAGTGGATAGGCTAACCGTTAAGTGGTTTGAATGATGCTGTCGAGTCTGGTTCGGCTTATGTTTCTTACAATCTTGAGTGTGGGTGCTAGAGAATCATGGTGGGAGATGATTCCTAAAGGACTTCGCCTAGTTTTTTCCTTGGCTGTTTTCTTTGTGAGTCTTTTTGTCTTGGCTGTGGTTCTTTATCTTGCTGGACTAGTTGTTGTGGGTAGGAAACGGGCTCTTTTAACAGATGCCTTCATAATTTCTTTCCTGGGCACTATTTTGTCAACGCTGTTTTTCATGTTTATTTCGTATCATTGGGTGGCTTTGGTTCTCTCTATTGTTGTTTGGTTGCTTTTAGTTAAGCGTCTTTATGAAACTGGCTGGCTTGGAGCAACAGCAGTTGGCATATTGGCAATAATTATTTTCTTGGCTGTCACTGTTCTTCTGGCTTTATTGTTTGGAATTTTATACGTGATATTTGAGCTAATTCTATAGAGATGTCGATATTGTCTAACGGAAGAAAACGTACTGTGCTTTTGGGCTTAGCTTTTCTAGTTTTGCTGGTTCTTTCTTCTGTTGAAAACACAGTTTTCTTCAGTACTCTAAGTGGAATTTTTTCAAATCAGTTTTTGGCTGTTGGCATGCTTTTCATACATAACATTCTTGTAGTCTCTCTCATTTTATTAGGTATGACTTTCTACGTTAATTTGGTGATTTCGGGTTTCTTTAAGAGGGAGAAGTATTCGCATGTTGTGCTTGATCATCCGCGAACTTTCGCGTTGGTCTTCACAATTATGATTGTTTTTCTTAGCATTCTGCGCGGAAGCAGCCTTCTTGGTGGAATAAACGTTGAAGTGTTGCCTCTAGTTCTGCTGATAAGTGCGCCGATCGGAATAGTTGAGGGCTACGGCATTTACTTGACAATTGAGAAGACGTTCAGCAGATCGATGTCCATGAGGGGCTTAGCTTACATTTATGGCATATTCTTTATTGCTGCCGTAATGGAGGTTGGCTTCATAAATCTCTTGATATGGGTTACAGCAGGATAGAATGCTAGTGCGAGGTGAAGTTATGCGTTTTCACGAGCGTAAATTGAGTGCCCCTCTATGATTTTTGTGTGTCACAGCTAGTTGGAGCCAATCATGTTCTTTTTTTTTGTGACTAGAGGTTGATGTACGTGAGCATCGATTGTGAGTGATGGTTATCTTGGTATCCATTTCGGCACTTTTCTTGTGTATTCAACGTATTCTTCGCCGAATTTCTGTTCGAGTTTTTGCTCTTCGTAATTAGCCATTTTAGCGTAGAGATGGGTTATGAGCAACCATGGTATGATGCTTAAAAGAGACATTGTTCCGACGATGCACCCGAGATATGCTAGAATGTATCCTAGGTACATGGGGTGTCTGACATGAGCGAAGATTCCAGTGGTCAATAGGCCTGGCAGTTTCTTGTTGAACAAGAGCCAGTGCCCCAATGAGGTCATGCTGAAACCTAGTGCCAGCACACTAAGGGCGAGTATTACACGGATTGCTAAGGGGATGAGGCTTGCTAGGAAGGTTGAAAAACTGAAGATGAAAGAATCTAGAAACCATACTGTCGAAAATAGTATGAGGTATATGACTTGGAGTAGATGTGCGTGTGGTAGTTCAGCATCCGCATCATTTCTTATGTTTGATTTCATTCTGGTTCTCATCTTTTTTCTTTGGTAAAAGCATAAATATCTACCGCTTATAACGGCTTATTCTAAACTTTGGTGGGAATTTTATGAGTGAGAAAGGAAAGCGGAAGATAATCGTTATTAAAGGTGGGAATTTGATTGATGGCACGGGTGCAAAGCCTAAGAGAAACTCTGTTGTTGTCGTAGAAGGAAGGAGGATTAAGGCTGTCGGTAAAGAGGGCGAAGTGAAAATTCCCCGGAAAGCTAAGAAAACTGAGATTGATGCTTCTGGGAAGACTGTTATGCCGGGACTGATTGATTCGCATTTGCACTTGATTGGGTTGAAGACTGACCGTATTTTGGAGGAGGAGTTGGTTAGACCTCCAGAATTGGGTTTGATAAAGAGTGTTTATGATGCTGTTGACCTTTTGGAGGCTGGTTTTACGACTGTGAAGGATTGTGGAGGTTATGGTATTTATTTGAAGAGGGCTATTGCCGAAGGAACGATGCGTGGGCCAAGGATACTTTCTGCAGGTTATGTGTTGAGTCAGACGGCTGGTCATGGGGATGTGCATTTTCTTCCAGTGGAGTGGGTGGATGCTCGTGTTTCGAAAAGAAAGAAGTTTCTTGTTATGTCATTGTTGTGCGATGGAGTGCCAGAATGTATCAAGGCTGCTCGTTACGCGTTGAGACAAGGTGCTGACTTCATAAAAGTCATGGCAAGCGGGGGAGTAATGTCTATGATTGACAGACCTGAGCACACCCAATTTACGTTGGAAGAGTTGAAGGCTATTGTTAAAGAGGCTAGGCATGTTGATAAATTTGTTACTGCTCATTGTCAAGGGACAGAAGCTATGAAAAACTGTATTAAAGCTGGTGTTAAAACGATTGATCATGCTTTTTATCCGGATGATGAAGTGATAAGGATGGCTAAGAAGAGAGGAGATGTGGTTTTTGTTCCGACGCTTTCTATTAACTGGCGGATAGTGACTGGAGGAGTAGAGGCTGGTTATCAGCCGTGGGCTGTGGCTAAGGGAAAGGAAGTTTGGGAGATTATGATAAAGAATATTGCTAGGCTTTATAGGGCTGGTTTGACTATTGCGAGTGCTACTGATTTTTGTGGTTCTCCGTTGTTGAAGCATGGGGATAATGCTATGGAGTTGGAGTTGCTGGTTAAGCACTGCGGGTTTAGACCTATGGATGCGATTGTTGCGGCTACACGGAATGGTGCAAAAGCGTGTGGACTGGAAAATGAAATAGGCACGATAGAGAAGGGAAAACTTGCTGATGTAATAATAGTTGACGGTGATCCGCTTAAAGACATCAAAGTTTTGCAGGATAAAAATAAAGTAAAGATGGTTATGAAAGAAGGAAAAATCGAAGCAAACCGAGATACATAAGCATGAGCCTCGTTTCGTTGGAATCCAAATAGTTATAGCTGAACCAAAAGAGTTCATAAGAATGATAAAGAAAAGAGGGAATAAACCATGAATCGAGAAAAAATAACCGAAGCAGAAACTAAATGCGTGAATTGTGGAAAAAATGAATTTAGGCTCACAAGAACCGTGAACTCTAAAATTTTGGCTGAATGCATTCATTGTGGAGAACCACATACCCTAGATGCAATTGATGAGAAAACAGGAAGAGCCACCAGTCTTCAGTGGTTCTCCCCAAAAATGGAACAAGAAAAGAGGGAATAAATAACCTTGCAGTAAGAGAATCGATAAGAATTATAAAGGTAAGGAATTAAACCTTGTCGAATTTCGATTTGCCCTTTGTTGTCGCTCTCTCTGTTTCTATTGTTGCAGTTATTCTAACCTATATTGATATGAGAAGAAGACTCAAACAAGAACGAGAATTTTCTAAATCAATGGCAAATTTGATTAATATTCTAAGGGAAGAATTAGAACTGTTTGGAAAGCAATCTAGAACGAGTGAGGATATACAAAGACAAAGGTTTTTGGCTCGGAGAGAACAACAGCAATGGAATCGAATAAAGGATTTTGCTAGTGCAATAGGGTGGATTCTAGAACATGCTGAAGATAATGAAGAATAAAAGAGAAGGATAATAAGAAGAAATACCGAAAAGTTATAGCACAACCAAAAGAATTAATTAGAATCAGAAGCTAAACCCAAAAAGGAGACAAATTTGAAGAAGACAGATTATCAACTAATCGGTTACATTGGAGCTGTATTAGGTGCAATATTTTTAATGGGTGGATTATTCGCTTCTACTTATTACGAAATCCGTCAAGGCTTGCTTTTTTCTTATGCGGTTTACCCGTATGCACAATATTCTGGAAGTCTAATACTTGTGGGAATTGTCTTACTAGTTATAGGTTTAGCATTTCTTTGGAGAGCTAAACAAGAGGAAGGGGAAATAGCTCCACCAAAACCCCCCGACTAGGTTGAATTTTGCTTTTTTCCTCTGCTACTCTCCGAGCAATTATTCTGAGAAAAGCCTCTGAAATTCTTGCTTAAAAAAGAACTAATCAGAATGGTGAAGAGAAAATGAGCGGGGAGAAAGAGGCTTTAATTGAAGAGTATCGTGCTTTGAACAAAGCAGTAGAAAGCAGAGGCTCAAACGCTTTACTTTTGGATTCTATTATGATTCCCAGTTCGTTGCTACTCGTATCGTTAGCAGTTGTTAACAGAATCAGTTTAGGTACAAGTGATATCTGGGGTTTGCCAGTTGCAGGGTTTATACCTCTTCTCACATTATCGCTGATTATAATTCCTTACTTCTTTCAGTATACTTCAAAGAAACTTGATGATGTTTGTTTTGACCGTATACAAGCAATAGAAGACGAATTAGAAATGGAAGGTGGTCATTTCTACGTGATTGAGATGATAAAAGATACAGTATGGTACAAACTGCGAAAGAACATGTGGCACATTGCCTTTTGGTTCTTAATTGTGATGTATATTTGGATTTCAATATGGCTCTTCAAAGAAACCCCAGTGACATACAATTAACCGATTGAATCCAAATGCCGAAAAATCAGTAGAATATGCTGTAGAGGTTAAAAAACGAAGTTATTTCTCTGCTTATTTTATGGATTAGTTGGGGAATGGGCAGGTTTTTGTTGGACAGCCACCCGCATACTCCGATTCCACAGAAACAAATCTTCTCTTTTCAGTCTTTATCTCTCCTATGTTAAGAACCTGTTCCGGTTTGCTCCCATATCGATAGACAGTTATCCCCTTACATTTCAGCCTATAAGCAAGCCAAAACACTTTCTCCACATCCTCAACCCTAGCCTCATGAGGAACATTAACGGTTTTTGATACAGCATTGTCCGTGTATTTCTGAAAAGCAGCTTGCATCCTAACATGCCACTCTGGACTAATATCTAAAGCCGTGACAAAAACCCTCTTAACATCCTCAGGAACACCTCTAATTCCCTGAACAGAACCTGTTCCAGCTATTTCCTCAAGAAGCCCAGCACTGTAAAACCCTCTCTCCTTTGCAATCATCTCGAACAACGGATTAATCTCAAAAAGCCTAGTACCCTCCAAAACCTTCCTCATAAAAGAAACAGCAAACAAAGGCTCAATCCCAGAAGAACAACCAGCAATAATGCTTATACTTCCCGTCGGAGCGATCGTCGTTATCGTAGCATTTCTCATACCACTGTACTTGTCTTTCCAAACACTCCGGTCAAAATTCGGAAACGAACCCCTCTCCTCACCAAGCTCCACAGACTTCCGCCTCGCCTCTTCCGAAACAAACCTCATCAACTTCTCAGCAAGCCTCAAAGCCTCTTCAGAATCATAAGGAACTCCAAGCTTTATGAGCATGTCAGCAAAACCCATCACACCCAAACCAATCTTCCTATTAGCCCTAGTCATCTCCTCTATCTCGTTCAAAGGAAACCTATTCGCATCAATAACATTATCAAGAAAATGAACAGCATTCCTCACAGTCTCTCTCAGTTTATTCCAGTTTACTTTTCCGTTTTCAACCATCCTCGAAAGATTAACAGAGCCCAAATTGCAAGACTCGTAAGGAAGCAACGGCTGCTCACCGCAGGGGTTGGTTGACTCTATTCTCCCAACTTCTGCAATCGGATTGCGCCTATTGATTTCATCAATGAAAATGACTCCGGGGTCTCCGCTTTCCCAAGCAGACTTTGCCATCAATTCCCAAACATCTTCAGCCTTCAGCCTTCCCACTTTTTCCCTATTTCTCGGATTAATCAACCAATACTCTTCATCTTCCTCAACCTTTTTCATGAAATTGTCAGTAACAGCCACTGAAACGTTAAAGTTCGACAGAACCCCCGACTTCTGTTTACAAGTTATAAACTCAACTACGTCTGGATGATCAGCCCTCAAAACTCCCATCATAGCGCCCCTTCTTTTTCCTCCAGCCTTTATCACTTCTGTCGCTGAATCAAAAACACCCATAAAACTCACAGGACCAGAAGCCACGCCTTTAGTTGACTTAACCATGTCACCCTTCGGTCTTAACCTAGAAAAATCAAAACCAACTCCACCACCACTCTTTTCAATCAAAGCCATGTTCTTAACTGCAGCAAAAATGCTCTCTAAAGAATCCTCAACAGGCAAAACAAAACATGCAGACAATTGACCTAGTGCCGTTCCAGCATTAAAAAGGGTTGGAGAGTTGGGGAGGAATTCGGTTCTCACAATCATTTCGTAGAAGACTTTTTCACTTTCTTTCGGATTCCCACCATATTCCTTGTCAACCTTCGCAATGGCTTCTGCAACTCTCCTAAATGTTCGAGCAGGAGTCTCTATAATCTTTCCCTGTTCATCTCTCAAAAGATACCTTTTCCTCAAAACCTCCAAAGCGTTAACAGTCAACTTCGGCTCTTCTATCCCAAGCTTCTCTCTTAACTTCCGAATCTCCTCCTTCTTCTCCCTGTAAACCTGGTACTCCTCTGCAACTTTTCCATACCCCCTTTTCTTTAAAACTTCTACAACGAGGTCCTGAGCATCCTCAACCGAAGGAACCCTTTTCTCAAATCTTTCTTCCAGACGCCTAACAACTTCCTCAGTTACGCTTTCAGCCCTTTTTCCGTTCTCAAGTTCAAC
>JACUTN010000004.1 GCA_014859805.1 Candidatus Bathyarchaeota archaeon | reverse complement strand
TTATGGTTGCCGCAATCAAATTAGCAATAGGTCCAAACACTACATCTTCAACTCCAATGAAATAGTAAGCGTTGGTCAAAAAGCATCCAATGGTCACACCTCCAATGACAGGCCAACCCAATAAGGCAGCTAGGGCAATCAAGCAATCAGCAACACGCAACTGAACAGGCCCATAGACCGTGGGATTACCCACAGAAAACATCTGAAGAACATTCACTATCACGTACAAGGCTGCAAAAACCGCTGTTAAAGCCATGTCTCTACTGTCAAATTTCAAATCTCTTCACCTCCTACTCCGGGGTTTATATGGCGGAACGGATGGAGGCCCACTCACCCGCCAACAAAATGTATCACACGGATTTCAGATTATAAATGTTGCTATGGAAACCTCAACCTTCCGTGTCTGCCAAACCTTCAGTTCTTCTTTCAACGCGTTCTTCTGCTCTCGGTTCCACATTAACATCTCTTGTGGGTGTTTCAGGCACTTCTGTTGTTGCTCCCCCGCTTTCCATGCTTGGTGGCTCTTCAGTTCTTTCTTCAACTTGATCTACTACTACTTCCCCGACTATTGATTCTACATCAACATCCTCTGTGGCTATTCCTTGCGTTTGAGAACGAGGGAATAAATTGTGCGGAGGTGGAGGCGCCTTCAAAATAGTTGACAACAGATACATGGCTGCAAACGCGTTTTGATAAACCTCCTGGAAAACGTAAGGCACTTTTATTTCAGGGTCAACCTCTAACATCTTGCTTATTTCTTCGTCTTTACCAGTTAAAGTTGCAGTACCTTCAACCTCGAACTTAACAACACTCGGTTTAGTTGTTAGAAATAGACTAAAATTCACAATAACCATTTGACTTCTGCGTTCTTTCTCCTCTAGCTTTCCCTTTACATCGAAATTAAAAGCTCCAGTACCGCCTTTGACGCTCAGTCTGACACCTGCTATACTAGTGATGTCTACTGCAACCGAAACATTTGGGATATTCAATGTTGGGCAAATAACTGATTCCCCACATTAACTAATCGCGCACGGAAACTAGTTCTCCAGCAACCTCCGTATTAAGCCTTGCCTTTCAACCAATTTTTGCCTTTTTGTGTGTAACACTATGATACTCACACAATCACGTAAAAACGCTACAACAATAACCATTGAAAAATCAAAGCAGCAGAAGTTGAAGCTGCGACCAAAAGCGAAATTATTGCAACTACTTGGCGTTCACTTAAAGGACGATTGTAAGTTATAATCGTAACTAAACTCCTTCTATGATCTGAAACCAGTTTTTCTCCATCAAAGGAAACACTCGCCCTCGTTCTAAAAAAGAAATAACTCAACAAAATCAGTGCAGAATTAAAAATGTATGGCAAAAGTGAAATTAGCAAACTAGATTTCAAATCTGAAATAATTGCAAAAGCAGCTAACGTCATTCCAATGGCAAAAGATCCAGTATTGCCAACGAAGATTTTGCCTTGGAAATTAAGAAAAGCTAGTAAAAGCCACACGATCAATGGAACGCATAATAGAATCACATTTGATCCTGAGATAGCCATCATCGCCATTATGATTATCGCTGGACAGATTGTTTCCAAACCGTTCAATCCCCCAAGCTGATTCACAGTGTTAGTAGTTACGGTCACAATCAACGGAAGAACTATGAAATAGTAGTAAACGCCAAAATCTATAGCTCCGAAAATCGGTATTGTTATAGATGTGCGCAGTCCAAGCCAGTAGGCTAGCGAAATGAGCGGTATTGCAGCTATTAACGGAAAGAAAGCCTTATAACGCCACCTCAAATCCATCCAATCATCAAGCAAACCCATGAAACCCCCAAATAATATGCAGACAGCCAAAGTTAAAGCTGGAGAAACATTGTTAGAAGCCTCAATGTCTGCTAATTCAAACCAATACAATAAGAAAAGATAAGTCGCGCTAACTAAAACATAAATCACACCTAAACCATTCGGAACTAAAGGTTTATTTGACTTATGATAATCGCGAGCTTTCGGAAACAACCTATCTCTCCCTTGTCAACTTGGATAGTCGATTTTGTAAAGGCATATCAGCGGGACTATACCGCCATACTCTTGTCCCGCATCTAATCCCGCGAAATACGCCTCCTTAAAATATTTAGGCTCGATATCTGCAACACTTAGACCGTTCCTCATCCATTCGTCCTCCTCAGGATCTCTCACTTTGCCTTCACACCAGCGGTGTTTTCCCCAAGCCATTAACTTGTAAATAGTTGAGTTCATTCCCAGATGGTTCCAATCCCATGCACGCCTAGTGGAATTATACTCCCCGAACGCTGATTCATCAGTCCATGACGATTGCAATCGCTCACTTGCTTTCCCTGAAATGCGTGCCATCCACATCCATTTTCCTTCGTCGCCATAGCCAATCCAGCGTCCGTTGGTGTCAAAAGTTGTGAAAACGAGGATATATTTTGCATCATATAGTTTTAACATTTCTAATGCTTGTGTTTCGTTAGCCATAAAAATGAAACCAATATTTTGTATCTGTGTCGTATTTATCGTAGCATTGTCAGCCAACGTTGTCACGTTACCCACGATTGTTAACCAATACCCATAGTCCCACCAGCTACACACAACAGTAGTCCCTTCGAGATTGCTTTGAACCCAGTTCAACATGTCTAGCCATTCATGTACAGGCTCGGCAGGCACGATGGGAAGACTACCAGCACTGATAGTGACTGGAGTCCAAGCTTGCCTATACACTTTGGGCATTGGAAAAGCAAAATTCGTCATAAGAATAAGGAAAATCAGAAATATGGCAGAACCGCTGAATTCCTTCCCGATAGGTTGTAAAGCATACTTCTTTTTCACACTGATTTTTGGCGGTTCCTTTAGTAAAGTGTTGAATGGTTTCAATATCCGTGTTATTCCAATGGCCGCCAAGAGACCAAATGCAGGAGCCAAAATCACAAGTAGACGCACCATGGAACAAGCAAAGTATAGAGATGTTAAACCAAAAATTAAGAGAAACAAGTTTTTATCGTTAAGATCTCTCAATATAAAGAAAAGGCCAGCTAGGAAGAAGATTATCACTATTCCAAGATCATAGTACATGGACCCCCAAGCCGAAATTCTATGCTCAGCCACAGACTCTATAAGCGGAAACCCAGCTCGGAACAGCGGATTTATAACCGAAATAAACTTTCCACCTATACCCCGCATGTAGCCAAACTGCCAAAGAACGGAAAAACCACCAACTAACACGGCGAGCAAAATGACAATGAATATCGTTCTCCATTTTGCTGAGGTTAAGGCACGAAAAGCTTCACAAAAACACAGCAGTATAAACACACCAGCAACTGGCAAAACGACGCCTGTAGTCAAATAAGTTGTCGTAAGCTTCGGGACGCATGTTGCGATGAACAAACCGAATCCAAAAGCTAAACTGTAGGATAGCAAAAGGCGTTGTGTATATCTCTTAAGCAGCACTGACAGAAAAACGAAAAGAACCGTGATGCCGATTGCATAATATGCGACACCCCATCCGGAACAGAAATATCCTAAGACTATACCCGACGCAAGCGAATATTTCATGCTTGAATTCAATGACCTATCTCTGTCTATTGCCCTCAAAAACAGAAACATAAAAAGCACAAGAGCCAATATGCCTGTCGTTTCATCGTCGAAGAATCCGATCTGAGTTCGCTGAATGTAGGAAGGACTCAAAGCTAAAAAGAGAGCCGCAAATAGTCCCACCGATTTTCCCCCTATGTCCTTCCCCAGAAAATAAATCACTAAGCAAGCAAGCGCGCCCATAATGGCTGGCCAAATCGCGCAGAAATCCATTAAACCGACATTGACACCTAACGCTGAGATCATGGTATATAGAAATGCCGCTGCTAGTGGCAATCCCGGAAGTCCCGCTGTCGCGATATTTATTCCGCTTGGGTACCACCTTTGAGTGTCAACCCATTGTGTAGGCCAAGCCCATGAAATAAAACCGTTTTTTACCATGTATTCAGTGAACCGGTATTGAAAGTATGGGTCGAATTCTGACAGGTGTAAATGTATAGAGCCTACTTCCGGGTCGATTTCCCAGCGTAAAGGAAATAGACGTATTGTAAAAGCTATGAAGAGTATAAGCACCAGAGCTGAAAAAGTTAGCAGGGAGCCATGGCTCACTTTGATGCGGAGCTTTCCTAAACTTTTTAGACTGTTGACAACGCGTTCCTTCGACAGGAGTTTTCTGATCCTCATTTGATCATCTCTTTAACACAGATTATTGAGGTGTTTTATTTCTCTTATGGTTGATTAGCGGTTTTTCATGTTATAGTTTTCCTCTTATAACCGTATTTTTCAGCGTCATAAAATGGAAATGACACGATCTTGCCTTTTGCTAATCTGTTGCGTATCTTAACGTTTACGAAGTTCCCTTTCTGAGCTTGAGCTGCCTGAATATAAGCCATTCCTATGCCATATTTAAGTAATGGTGAAAATGTTCCACTTGTTATGCATCCTGTTTTTTCGTTTTTGTCGTCATAAACTTCGAATCCTTGTCGAGGTACGCCCCGCTCTATCATCTGTATTCCAACGCGTTTACGTTTAATTCCCTCTTTTTTCTGTTTCAGCAATGCATCCTTCCCTATGAAATTTTCTTTCTGGAATTTCACAACGAAGTTTAACCTTGCTTCCAGAGGAGTTGTGCTTTCGTCAATGTCATTTCCATAAAGGCACATCCCCGCTTCAAGCCTTAACGTATCTCTTGCCCCCAAGCCGCAGGGTTCTATTCGAAAGGATTTACCAGCCTCAAGAATGGCGTTCCATAACTTCACTGCGTTGTCAGGTTTCGTTGATGAGGTGTTCCATACGAAGACTTCAAAGCCATCTTCACCAGTATATCCAGTCCTAGAGATGACAACTTCCACGTCCGTTAAACGTGAATTTCGGCACTTGAATCTTCCAATTTTGCTTAAATCTGCTGCAGAAATTTTTTGAAGAGTCTTTTCAGCGTTTGGACCCTGAACCGCGAACATTGCTACATTATCCGAAACATCTTCGATTTTTACATCAAAGCCTTCAGCGTTTTTAATTATCCAATTATAATCTTTTTCTCTGTTACCCGCATTGAAGACCACCAGAAACTTTTCCGTCTCTAACCGGTATACAACAAAATCGTCTATTATACCACCATTTACATTGCACATAACTGAATATTGAGCACCATTAGGTAGTACCACGGAAATATCGTTTGTTATTACGTAATTTAGGAGGTTTTCGGAGTCTTCACCAGTGATTAAAACACGACCCATATGCGAAATGTCGAAGATGCCAACACTGTTTCTGACCGTCAAATGCTCCGGGATTATTCCCTTATACCATAAGGGCATTTCAAAACCAGCAAAAACAGTTGTTTTCGCCGTTTTCTTGTGCACTCTATAAAGTTGGATTCCACCTTTTTTCTCTGTCAAATTCCTCTTCCTCAGATTATTTTGCAGGTTTCACTTCAACATCTAATGGTACGAGCGCAAGTTTTTTGCCGCATTTAGGGCATTTCCCATTGTATTGATGTAAGATTTCGTCTGGCGGCTTAAGATCAGCCTCGTCATATAATACGTAGCCACATTTTTGACATATAACACGTTGGGGCACGGCGTTACACTCCATTTAACAGTGAATGAAGTAAACGATCATGACGTATTTATTGGTTGCTAATATAGGAAGTCGCCTTTTGCTTTCACAGAAACTTTAAATTTTATTTACGAAGTTTAATTGTGAGAAGTCGTTCCTTAATGTGTGTACAGAATGTGTGCTGAGATGGAAAAGTATACGCTGATTGTTACGGAGAAGCCGGATGCTGCACAGAGGATAGCTTCAGCTCTCAATGAGAAGGGAAAAGCGGAAAAGAAGGAAGACAATGGAGTACCGTATTATGTAGCTAAAAGAGATAAAGAAATAGTTGTTGTTCCAGCTTTGGGACATTTATACACGGTTGCTGAAGAAAGAAAGGGAAGAAATTATTATCCAGTTTTCAATTTCAGATGGGTGCCGAGATATGCTGCTGAAAGAGGAGCAAAACAAATCCGAACATGGATTGAGACTATCTCAAAACTTGCAAACGACGCTGACATGTTTGTTGATGCATGTGATTATGACATTGAAGGAAGCGTAATCGGATATTGCATACTGAAATATGCGTGCGGCAACAAAGAAAACGTCTCTAAACGTATGAAATATTCCACCCTTACCAAGGAGGAACTGGAGAAATCGTACGCTGAATTGCGCCCGCACTTGGATTTTGCACTAATAGAGGCTGGAGGCACAAGACACGAGGTTGATTGGCTTTATGGTGTAAACCTTTCACGAGCCTTAACGATATCGGCAAGGAATTGGAGTGGAAAATATGCTACTCTAAGCACGGGAAGAGTGCAAGGTCCAACCTTGAAGTTTCTCGTTTCAAGGGAGAAATCCATCAGAAGTTTTGTACCCACACCTTACTGGGAAATAAAAGCAGAGGTCGAAATAAACGGGTCAGTTTTTGAAGCAGAATACGAGAAACAGAAAATCGAAATCAAGATCGAAGCAGACACGATTTTAAATGCATGTAAAAGAAAGAATGGGCAAGTTGAAAAAATCGATGTTAAACGATTCAAGCAGAACCCGCCTGTGCCCTTTGATTTGGGTACTCTGCAAAGTGAAGCCTATGGCTTATTTGGTTATACGCCGAGACGCACATCGTTTATCGCTCAACGTCTTTATCTAGACGCCTTGATCTCCTATCCAAGAACAAGCAGTCAAAAACTCCCACCAGAAATAAACTATAAGGCAATATTAAAGAAACTGAGCAGAGTCCCAAAATACAAAAAGCTCGCAAAAGAGCTTCTCCGAAAACCAGAATTAAAACCCAGAGAAGGAAAAAAGAAAGATCCAGCACACCCTGCCATCTACCCGACTGGAAAACTGCCTGAAAGAGATTTAGATGATTCGGAAAAGAAAGTTCTCGATCTTGTTGTAAGAAGATTTATGGCTGTTTTCAGCGAACCAGCGACAAAACAGACCATGAAAGTCTGCATCAACGTTAATGAGCACCACTTCTACTTGAGGGGAAGACAAACGTTAAAGGAAGGTTGGCTACGCTTCTATAAACCATACTTGAGATCAGAAGAAGTTCTTTTACCCCCGATAGAAGAAGGACAAACAATCAGAGTTAAGAAAGTGATTTCAGAGGATAAATTCACTAAGCCGCCGCCACGATATAATCCTGGCAGTCTCCTCAGAAAAATGGAAGAAACTGAAATTGGGACGAAAGCCACAAGGGCGAATATTATACAGACACTTCACAATAGGAAGTATGTTCGAGAAGAAAGAATGGTGGTGACAAATTTAGGCTTTGAAGTTCTCGAAGTTCTTGAAAAATATTGTCCACCAGTTGTTTCAATAAAATTGACAAGTGAACTTGAGGAACGGATGGATAAGATACAAGCCAAAAGAGAAAAAAGGGAAAACGTGTTAGTGGACACCGTTGAAATCCTTAAGCCAGCAGTACAGGAGTTAAAAGAGAAAGAGAAAATAATTGGCAAACAGTTGAGCAACGCTATAAAAAGGGCTAGGCTGGAAGAGAGGATAATTGGCACATGCCCAGTTTGTGGCACAGGCAAGCTCATCATACTCTACTCAAGGAAAACCGGTAAACGTTTCATTGGCTGTACAAACTATTTCAAAGGGAAATGTGAGACGTCATTTCCACTCCCACAAAAAGGGTCGGTTAGACCGCTTGGAAAGAACTGTCGTGGATGCGGTTGGCCTACAGTTCAGGTTCGGATAAAAGGAAAACGCCCATGGATGCTATGTTTCAATCCAGATTGCCCACTAAAAAAAGAGAGGAGAAAAAAAATTGAAATGCGTAATATGCAGTAGAGAGACTGACGAAAAAAGTTACTGCGAACTACATGCGAAGGCTTATGAAAGCATTAATAAAAAATATGGTGAATGGAAAAAGGCATTAGAAATCTCTTGGAAAGAGTATTTAAGTGAGATTGTTAAGAATCCACTAACAGGAGAATGGACTAAGGAAGTGGCGGAGCATTTAATTAAAAGTGGTGAAAAATAAAGTGTCACGCAAGGTTAAGAGAAGAATATCATCATTATCCTATTCCATAAACAGATTCTATAGAAAAATTTCAACAACAAAGCCGTCCACCATGGTTCTTTCAGCAATAGTCATAGCTGCAGCCATATTTCTCTTCGGAGGAGGCCTCTACGATGTAATAAATAGGCCACTTCCATCAGCTTATGTGGAGCTTCCTGGTGGTGGACGCTTCATTTTTCTTTACCCGCAACTATCGGAACAATTTATAACCGACAGTATTATCGCTATGACTCTCTATTCGCTGGGCATCATCGGAGCAATAGCCATGTATCAAAGTACAAAATATGCTTACAAGCCAAGACAAGCCTATCTGATGTTTCTGATAGGTGTAGTCTTTCTGGTTATGGCATACATATTCCTTGAAACCACAATACAGATAAAAATGGGCCGGTGAAAGTTTTACCAAGGATTGCTTTTTAGACCCAGTTTGTATGCTACAAAATTCGTTAACAAGTGTATGGGGGGAGTTACAATTAAAACAGCGGCTAGAAGCTCCCAAGATAGTGTGTGTAGACAAATGGGGAGAGAGAACAGAATTGCCCCTATTACAAAATTGACTTGATCAACAACAGGCAACAAGTCACCAGGAGATAGCCCAAGCCTTCTCTTTGTGAAGGCTCCGGTTAAGTCTCCGAATAAAGCTCCTAAAGATAGTAATAAGCCAAATGTGATGTGATAGTTGAAAAATACACTTTCTACAAAACCAACAGCCGTTCCAACAGCCAATCCAGAAAAGAAGCCTCGAAAAGTTTTGTTCTTCCCAAAAATCGGCTTTCCATCAAAAAATTTTTTCCCAAAGTCCAGAGCAAGACCACCACCAGTGATTACTGGTACAGCATTGGCACAGTACGCCGGAAATATAAACTTCAGCGCTTCAATGATTAGTCGTGCTAGTTCCATTTTACACAACCATTAGTGAATTAGACATTCATGTATTCCTGTCTCTTCTATTTTTAGGTGGCAAGTTGCTGGCAGCACTTTTTTGGGGTTTTTTTCCAGAATCGCCCTGATTATTTGCGGATTCTCAGTAGGTTTCATAGCGATGATAATGTCTGCCCAGAATCTTAAAACTCTAGTAGCTACGGGTTCTATGCTTACAAGGGCTTCGTTGAAGACGCTTCGCACTTGACTTGTTGTTAAAACTACGATTTTATGGGTTTTGGCAATTTGTGCTAAACACGCCATTTGTCTGTTCAGTTCTCGGTTTAGGTTGAATGTTTTTTCAGGATACTCTGCAATTTCAGCGCGATAAAGAGATGTGAGAGTGTCAATAACTACGAGTCCGAAGCTTTTAGTTATGTAATCTGTCAGTCGGTCTATAACTATTGTTTGTTCACTAAAATCGTTTGGTTTCATTAAAATTATCAACTCTGAAATATCTTTGAATTCTTTTAAGGCGATTTGGGAAAGCCTTTGCGCCGAAAATGTGCCGTCACAATCCACAAACAATGTTTTGTATTTTTGCCTTGCACAGTTGAGTGCGCATTGCATAGCCAAGGTCGTTTTCCCAGTTTCCGCCTCACCATAAATTAAGCTGACTTTTCGGTTCGGAATACCACCTTCCAGAATTTCATCAATCGTTTTGCAGCCTGTTCGAATATTGTGTAGCACACCTATCCACATCAACGAATATAAACAGCGAAACTAATATTTTGTTTTATGCTATAAAGATAATACAGATAGGAAAGCAATATGAAAGCGAAGATAGCCGTGGCAACAGTTTCAGGAAAAGCCTATTACGTAATAGTTAGTGAGTTGAAAAAGAAGAAAGTGCCGTTTTTGAGTCTAACCCCAAATGAACGCATTCCCATACAGGTTAAGGTTGTTATAACCACAGAAAAGGAGCGACCCCTCATAAAACATGAGAAAATTCTAACCCTAAAAGAAGAAATGGCGCCTGAATTGCTAATAAATCAGGCAATGCAAATTGCCCAAGGAAAAGAACGTTATGAAAAAATAGTTATCGGCGTAGATCCCGGCGAAGTTTTCGGATTAGCAGTTCTAGCAGATGGTAACGTTGTTGAAACAGGAAATTGTTTCAGCATTGAAGAAACACTAGATAAAATAAAAAGTGTTCTTAAAAACTTCAAAAGCGATCCTGTAACCTCTGTTTTGGTGAAAATCGGCGACGGAGTCCCGGAATATAAAGATGAAATTTTGCGGGCTTTAGATGAAATACTGCCTTCAAACGTGGTGTTGCAGAGCGTGAGAGAGGCAGGAACCAATCGCTACATAAGTGAGACTAAGCATAGAAGAGGATTAAGGGATATTGTCTCAGCCATGAAAATCGCTGGAAGAAACGGTCATACATTTACACGGAGGGAAAACAATGAATCGAACAATTGAAAGCGGGAAAACACTATTGATTGACGGCCCAGCTTCTGCTTCAGTGGTTTCAGGTAAAGTAGAAGTATTTGGTGCCAGATTGAGAAACATGAGAAAGATTGTGGTAAGAGAAGGAAAAAGGCTGCCCTTTGCTGTTAAGGAAAAAGCCACGTTTGACATTTCAGTGGGAGAAAGCACAAACGTCGAGGAGGTAGATGGAGACACCATTCCATCCTCATGGTTTCAAGCATTCGAAGAATTGTTAAACTCTCAAGTTAAGCCCTTTACTGCAATGGTGATTGGCGCTGTTGATTCTGGAAAGACAAGCTTCTGTACGTTCCTGATTAACAAATTGCTTAATGAAGGACAGAAAGTAGCAATTCTAGATGGAGACTTAGGTCAGTCGGATATTGGCCCGCCTTGCAGTGTTTCTTATGCCTTTGTAACTAAACCATTAACGGACTTGTTTGGCTTACGTGCAAAAAACGCTTTTTTTGTTGGTTTCACCTCGCCAAACAGAGCCATTAACAAGGTGCTAGAAGGCCTAGCCTCATCAAAACAGAAGATTTTAAGCAATAATCCAGATTTCGTCATTGTAAATACTGACGGTTGGGTTGAAGGAGAAGACGCTGTTAAGTACAAGCTTCAACTCGCCGAGAAGCTTAACCCTAACATCATTTTATGTATACAACAAAAAGATGAATTGGCATCTCTTTTAGAAGCCCTTCAAAAGTTCAGAAAAATGAGTGTGGATTCACCCTCAGCTATAAGGCAAAGGAGTACAGAAAAACGCAGAAGTTTGCGGGAGCTTGGATATATAAAATATTTGAGAAACGCCAAGGTTAAGACTATTCCTCTAAGTTGGTTGAAAATCGAAGAAGATGAGTTAATTGGCCTAGGGAGGAACTATGGAAACATGGCACAGGCAGGAAAAATCTATAGTCTTCTGGGAATGAAACCGTTGCATCTTGCAGAATTGTGCGACAAAATCTGCATTGTTATTGGCAAAAGACGTTGGATAGATTCGGAAAACATCAAGAAGGTGGAAGAAATCACAAAGAAGAAGGTTGTAGTGGTTCACAAGGGTGAGGAAAAGGGCTTGCTTATTGCTTTGTACGATGATGAACGGAATTTCCTTGGAATAGGTTCTCTGCGAGAAATTGATTACAGAAGGAACGTTATGAAAATCTATACACCTGTCTCCGAAAAAATTTCGATAGTCACTGTGGGAAGAGTTAAACTGGATGAGAACTTGAAAGAAACTCCGATTTTCACAGAAGAAAACCAGTCAGACTTAACGTTTGAAAACCTCTTTTGAGAAATCCATCTTGGAAAGCGTACTCTGACCTGAGGAGAAAATCGCTGTAGATTTTCTATGCTCCAGTCATTTATTATCCTAAACATGCCTTGATGGACAAAGCATATTCACTGGGCATTGTGTACATAAGGGATTTCTAGCCTTGCAATGTGTTCTACCTAGCGAAATCAGTAGGATATGAATCGATAAGTAGTCTTTTGGATCGTAGAGTTTTTGAAGTGATTTGCGAATGGCTTCATAGTCTCCGTTCTTTGGCGCTAGACCTAATCGTTTTGATACGCGATTAACATGAGTGTCAACAGGGATTGTGGGTTTTTCTGCACAGAAGAGTAAAACAACGTCGGCTGTTTTTGGTCCAACTCCTGGAAGTTGCAGAAGGGCTTTCCTTGCTTCTTCGAAGGGCAGTGACAGTACTTGTGTTAAGTCTCCCTGAAAATTTTTTATGATGATTTTTGAAACTTGTTTTATTGTTTTGGCTTTGTTTCTGTACAAGCCAGCCACTTTCAAGCATTCTTCAATTTTGCATGTTTTAGCGTTCGCTAATGCTTCGGGTGTTATTTGGAATTGATTCGAAAGGTTTTCGAAGGCTTTGGCTGTGTTTTTGTCTGTGGTGTTTTGTGAAATTATCGTTACGATTAATGTTTTGAAGGGGTCTCTATCGGAGGTTGTCCATTTTGGCGACGTGAAAGTTTTTTGGAGTGTTCGAAGAATTTTTTCTGCCCGATTTTTCAACATTTATTATAGCACCCTTGAAAACAATAAATAGTGAGTGCATGAAGCTAATAAACAAGTGTGAGGATTCGTTATGGAACGTGCCGCAGTTGTTAAAGATGAAATAGTTGAGCAGAACGTGCATTTTCTGGCGGTGTATTTGGAAACGGAAAATTCATGTTTTGTTCTTTTAAGTGAAAACGAAGATAAGCTTGGAACACTGGCAATAGCTGTGCCCAAACCTCAAGATTTGCTGGGACCACCTTCCTCATCCGTCCTTTTAGGTGATAGGAACATCATTTCAGCCCGTATGTTTGCTGAGCATTTGGCTTCCAGAAAGAAAAAGATAGCGTTGGTCTCCGTGTATTTGAAAACCATTGATGAGATGCAGGGTCAATCAATTTTGCTGAAGTTGCTTGAAAAAGTCGTCGGTACCCAACCCGAGAAAGAGGGAGCTACGGCATCAGCCTAGGAAGTTTCCTCAAACAAATGGAAAAGAGACGGAAAATTTTACACGTAGAAGATAGAGCTTCCACCCGTTTCGAAGTTCCATTCATCATGAAGAAATGCGACAATAAAGGACAAGATTGTTTATCAGGAAATTCTGCCGTCTGGGTCTGAGCACAGGCTTCTGATGGGTTGCCGCGTGAAGCATTAATGTGGGAGTCTGTTTCAAAGGTTGTGTCGAAAGTTCACGCTGTCAACCTTTCGTTAGGCGGAAACTGATGGCTTCACGCTATTGTCTCTGTTGAAAAGCAACTTGAAGGTGATGGCAAAAACGCTTTGTTGGCTGCTTTCGCGGCGCATCCAAACTTGAAGCACGCGGTGGTTGTGGATTTTGATGTTGACGTTTACGATGTTTCAGATGTGGAGTGGGCGATTGCAACCAGATTTCAAGCAAGCGAAGACCTAATTGTCATAAAAAATGTTCGAGACTCAACATTAGATTCTTCTGTAGACCAAGAGACTGGTTTAACAAGTGGGCGTTGACGCTGCTCGCCCGTTAACGAAGCCTAAGGAAAAGTTTGAACGTGCAGAAATTCCTGTGAGCAAGTATGTTGAAGGGTTGGTTCGTAGGCTGTTGGGTCAGTGAACGTCAAAATTTTGTGCACACCAATTTATATATTAGACTTGGAAAAATAAAGTCGGTGAATTTGTTGTCTGGTGAGAAGAAGAAGGAAACTCCCTTGTCTCTGAAGGCTGAGGACGTAATGGTGAAGGAAGTAATAACCATAGATGAAAAAGCAACAGTTAAAGAAGCAGCAGAAGTGATGAACAAGTTTGAGATAGGATGTTTAATCGCTGTCAGGGAGGGGAAGGCTATGGGTATAATAACTGAGAGAGATTTGCTGAAGAGGATTGTTGCAGAAGCGAAGGATGCCACTAAGACTAGTGTGAAGGATGTTATGAGCAGCCCGTTGGTTGTTGTTGAGCCCAGCATGGATTTGGAAGAGGCGGTTAAATTGATGTTTCAGATGAAGATTAAGAAGTTGCCCGTGGTTAATGGAAAACGTTTAGTCGGGTTAATCTCGTTAACTGATATAGCTCGTTTTCAACCTCAAGTGATAAAGATACTGAAACAGCTTGCCATCAAACAGGCTGCACCGAAAAGAATGAAAAAAGTTATTGACTATTACGTTGTCTGACAACCCCCCCAGTAGTTTTCTCGTTTTTAATCTAAAGAAGTTTAAATGTCTGGAATAGATTCTAACAGCCAGGTAAACGATGAAGAAAACGTTAGTGTTGAAAGTTGATTCGCAAAAACCACAGATGGAAAAGATTTGTGTAGCAGCTGACTTCATCAAAAAAGGAGGTTTGGTTGCTTTTCCAACAGAAACGGTTTATGGCTTGGGTGCTGACGCTTTGAATTCGGAAGCGGTTAGGGCTCTTTTTGAGGCGAAAAAGCGTCCTCTTGATAATCCGCCAATAGTGCACGTAGGAGATGTGAAAGACGTTTATAGATTAGCCAGAGAAGTCTCTTTGAAAGCTGAGAAGCTTATGAAGACTTTTTGGCCTGGTCCGTTAACGTTGATTTTTAAGCGTTCAGAAATTGTTCCGGATGTGACTGTGGCTGGTTTGGATACTATTGCTGTTAGGATGCCTAGACATAATGTTGCTTTGGCTTTGATTAGGGAAAGCGGCTGCTGCATTTCTGCTCCTAGTGCGAATCTTGCTGGAAAGCCTAGCCCAACCATGGCGAAGCATGTTTTGGATGATTTGGATGGGAGGATAGATGCTGTTTTGGATGCTGGACCGACCAACATTGGGGTGGAGTCCACTGTTTTGGATATGACTGTTGACCCGCCTCAGATTCTGAGGCCAGGGGGAACACCATATGAGCTATTGAAGAGAATGATTGCGAGGGTGGAGCTTCATCCTGTTGCAGTTGCAGACAGAGAGTTGTCTGTTGAGAAAGCGCGTTCTCCTGGGATGAAGCATAGGCATTATGCTCCTGATGCGGATGTGATTGTTGTGGAAGGGGAATTGTCGTCTGTTGTGGTTAAAGTGAAAGAGTTGGCTGAGTTCTACGTGGGCAAAGGCACTAAGGTTGGTGTTCTTGCTACTGATGAGACTGTAGGTTATTATAGGGCTGATGTTGTGAAGTCGCTTGGAAGCAGAAAGGATTTGAGGGTTATTGCGAAGAATTTGTTTAGATTTTTGAGAGAGTTTGATTTGGAAGGTGTCGATGTTATAATTGCTGAGGGCATACCCACTGAGGGGCTTGGGTTGGCTGTTATGAATAGGTTGCGAAAGGCTTCTGGATACAAGATTGTTAAGGCAAGCAGTTGTTAGAATTTTACACGTTTGTTTGCGCTATTTTTGGGCGGATGAATTTAGCGCATTTGGGACATTTTCGTCGCGAGAGTGTTCGCACGCGAGGATATCCCATGGATTTTAGGTGTGTTTTAGACATGGATTCTCGCCATCGGTGTTTACAGTAGGGGCATTCAAGCATCACTGTTGCTTCTTCAGTCACGGTGACTTTTTCTCTTCGGGCTATCAAGATTGCAGAGCCAATAACGAGTAACAGGATGCCGAAAATGGTGTAGTGTATGGGTATTAATCCGATTCCTAAGGTTAGGTCCGTGTATTCTGTCCAAAGACTGGCTTTTAAAGCTGAGAGCATATCTGAGGATGTGAATACTTCTTCAGCCCACAATTTCCAAACTGTGATGAGTAACATTATTATTCCTATGATGCAGAGTAATAGACCCAAGGCATGACCTGTTTTTTTCTTTATGATGGTCATTCTCATGCAACATTCACCAACCATTCATCAGTTAGAGAATTTTGTATATTTAATTTGTGCATTCTCCAAGCACGGATTTGCCTATCGTGCTGAAGAGTATAGACCCCCCTTATATATAGAGCACAAGGGGAAACCGTGTTTTGTTGTTGGTAAGGTCTTGGGTTGTTCGATTGTGAGTAGTGGTATGAGTCGTTAAGGTGTGTTGGCACGTCATTCTTGTTCTGGCTGGTTATAGTTTTAATAGTCGTTTTCGTGATTGAGAAGTTAGCGAAGGTTTAGAAAGATGGTTGAGCGGAAGAATTGCCCAAATATTCAAATAAATCTGCGGGATTGTCCGTGTACTTATGTTGGTTGCGACTTGCGTGGAAAATGTTGCGAGTGTATTCGTTATCATAGGGAGAGAGGTGAACTGTCTGGATGCCTGTTCCCGCCAGAGGTGGAAAAAACATACGATAGAACAATCAGAAAATTTGTGGAAACATACACCAAGTGAGTTCCCTATTTTTCAGCTGAAGGGTGGTAAGAACTGGAAGCAGAATCGTATAGGTGCTGTTTGCTTGGTATTCGGATAAACTAAAAAATATCTTGAAGTTCGAAAGCCATGAACTCCTCTGCGTCTGGATAAAGTTTTTTAGCTGCTTTAACGGCTTCAAACACGGTCGAGGCTTCAGGAAATATTCGCTTATAATCTACCTTAAGAAATATTCTAGCCAGTGTCCCTCTATGAATCTTTGTGATTTTCTTTCTGAAAATATCTCTTCCACATTGAATAGTGGCTATGTCCCCAGGTTTGCTGTTTTTCCATTGATGCTTAACCGCTCTCAATTCCACATCTCTTTTGCCAAATCTGTACAAGTTGAAGGCTTCCTTCTTCACCATAAATAAAGGCATAACACCACAGTTTTCATTATTACATCCATTCTTTGAAAGTTTTGCGTATACATAAAATGTCTGAGGACCATGGGAATGTAGAATTCAAGCAATCACGGATGTAAGAAACAAAGCATCTCAAAGGGTTTTAGAGAAGACTGGGTTCCAAAAGGAAGTACTGCGCAAGGTGGTTATGTCAGAGGAAAACGGGCTGACGCATGCATCTACAGCATTCTTCTGGAAGAATAGAAAATACCAAAAATACTAACAGAAAAAGCTTCACAGAATTAGAAACTCCTCTACCTCTTCTGAGCAATTATCCCAAGAAAAGCCTCTAAAAATCCCAATTTTATGGTTCTTGAAAAGCGTTCTCTATTACCATTTTTGCATTGGCATTTTGATTCCTTTTTCTTTTGCTATTTTTTGTGCTTTTTCATATCCCGCATCTGCATGTCTCACTATGGCTGTTCCCGGATCAGTTGTCAACACCGTTACCAGACGTTTTTCCGCTTCTTTTGTGCCATCAGCCACCAAACACATGCCAGCATGAATACTATAGCCTATGCCCACGCCTCCACCGTGATGAACAGAAACCCAAGTAGCCCCACCAACAGCATTCAACAAAGCATTAAGAATCGGCCAATCCGCAATCGCGTCGCTTCCATCCTTCATGCCCTCAGTTTCGCGGTTAGGAGAAGCAACACTCCCACCATCCAAATGATCACGCCCAATCCAAACAGGCCCACTAAGCCTTCCATCCGCAACCATGTCATTAATCAACTTACCAAAACGCGCCCTTTCGCCGAAGCCAAGCCAACAAACCCTTGCCGGCAAACCCTGAAACTTCACCTGCTCCTTAGCTTTCTGTATCCAGCGACACAACCCCTTATCATATGCAAACTCTTTCAAGATAACATCGTCAAGCGTGTAAATGTCTTCGCGACTACCGACAAGCGAAGTCCAACGGAAAGGCCCACGGCCTTCAAAAAACATGGGTCTAATATAACGGGGAACAAACCCTGGATAGGCAAAAGCTTCCTTGAATCCAGCATCATAGGCTTGTTGACGGAGGTTGTTGCCGTACTCAAAGGTTATGGCGCCTTTCCTCATCATTCCGACCATGGCTTCCACGTGAACACGCATACTCTCGCTCGCACGACGAATATACTCTTTCGGATCATTCTTTCTAAGCTCATCCGCTTCTTCCTTAGACAAACCAGCCGGGTAATAACCATTTAACGGATCATGTGAAGCAGTCTGGTCAGTCAAAACGTCAGGAATCATGTTTCGCCGTAAAAGTTCGGGATGCACCTCAGCAGCGTTACCTAACAAACCAACACTTCTAGGAACACCTTCCCGTTTAGCATTCAAAACCAACTTCATAGCTTCATCAAAATCGTCAGTCCACATTTCTAAATATCCATGTTTTATGCGGCGTTCAATCATATGCCTGTCAATTTCAACAACCAAGGCAACACCTTCGTTCATCGTAACGGCCAAAGGCTGAGCACCGCCCATTTCGCCTAAACCAGCGGTTAAAACAAGCCTTCCACGCAAACTTCCGCCGAAATGCTCTTTCGCAACAGCAGCAAGCGTTTCATAAGTGCCCTGCAATATGCCCTGCGTACCAATATACGCCCAAGAACCAGCAGTCATCTGTCCAAACATGATTAAGCCTTTTTGCTCTAACTCGTAAAAGTAATCCCAAGTAGCCCACTTCGGAACAAGCATACTGTTAACAATTAAGGCTCTTGGAGCCCACTCATGCGTCCTAAAAACAGCAACAGGTTTACCGCTCTGAACAAGCATAGTCTCGTCAGGCTCAAGCTCCGTCAAAGTCTCAACAATGCGCTCAAAACACTCCCAGCTCCGCGCAGCCCTTCCAGTCCCACCATAAACAATAAGCTTTTCTGGGTCTTTAGCCACTTCAGGGTCAACAACATTAAAAAGCATGCGCAAAACGCCTTCAATCTGCCAGTTCTTACAATGCAGCTCAGGACCAGTCAAACATTTAACAGGCTTCTCAACCTTAAACAAAGCAGTTTCCCCATAAACCAGAATGGTATAAATACATTATAATTCTTTGCTAAAACAACCTAACAGTTTTGATTGTACTGGCTTCTTTGTCAACAACCAATCGTCCACTTTTTACAACTTTGTCAACTAAATTCACGCCGAAGCGGTAACCAAGAAACTTGTGATTAGGTACATCTAAAACGATGACATCAGCCTTTTTACCAACCTCTAAACTGCCAACCTCATCCGCTCTGCCTATGACGTGTGCAGCATTAATTGTAGCTGCTGTTATGGCTTCAGCAGGCGTCAACTTCATAAAATGACAAGCAAGAGCCATAACCAACTGTTGATTCTCAACCCAGCAGCTTGGATTAAAATCAGTTCCCAAAGCCACGGGAACATCAGAACCAATCATTTTTCTGGCATCCGCGTATCGCCCAGTCATCAAACTGAAGGCTGCTGCAGGAAGCAAAACAGCAATCACGCCTTTTTTAGCCATAGCCTTAATGCCCGCGTCAGAAGAGAAAAGTAAATGCTCAGCAGAAACAGCCCCTACACCAGCCGCCAGTTCAGCTCCACCTAACATACTCATTTCATCAGCATGAACCTTAAGCTTCAAGCCCTGATTCTTAGCAGCAACCAAAACACGTCTAGACTGCTCCAAACTAAAAGCGCCTCTCTCACAGAAAACATCACAAAAACTGGCAAGCCCCTTCGCAGCCACCCGCGGAATCATGTCCCCAACAACCAAGTTGACGTATCCCTGCGGACTGTTTCTATATTCAGGCGGAACAGCATGGGCACCTAAAAAAGTTGGAACAACATCAACAGCGTGCAGCTGATTCAAACGCTTAATAACCCCTAAAATTTTTAGCTCGTCCTTCACTGTCAAACCATAACCGCTTTTGGCTTCAACAGTCGTCGTGCCATGCTCCAACATAACGTCCAAAGTTTTAAAACCAAAATCCACAAGCCTATCAACACCAGCCCTACGAGTCTCCCTAACAGTCTTCAGAATCCCGCCACCAACATCAAGAATCTCCATGTAAGAGGCACCTTCAACCCTCATCTGAAACTCATCTTCACGAGAACCAGCAAAAACAAGATGAGTATGGGGGTCAACAAAGCCAGGCATGACGGTTTTTCCACTAGCGCTTATCACGTTTTCAGCCCTAAACTCCTGTGTGATGTCAGACGTTTTCCCAACAGCAACTATTCTGCCATCCTTAACTGCCAAACCGCCCTTACGTATTATCCCGAGACTTCGCATTTGCCTACCAGTGAGCGGTCCTTCACTACCACCTTTTAGCGTTATAAGCTCATTAGCATTGATGATAAGCAGATCTACCTTTTCCTTCTTAACCCGCCGTTTCCTTTTCTTTCTAGTAGCAACCATGTCTATGCCACTTGGAATTTTTCGCCTTCCCGCAATATCATTGCCTTGACGTTCGATTCAGCTTCCACCTTCTTTTTGAACCCTTCTGGATCAGTGTCCCAACGGTGCATGGGTATCACAACTTTAGGCTTAATCGCTATGGCAGCTTCAGCAGCCTCAGGGTTGTCCATGGTGTACGTGCCTCCGCTCGGAAGCAAAGCCACATCCACAGGTCCAAGCTGGCGCATTTCAGGAATGAAATCCGTGTCTCCAGCATGATAGATCGTCTTTCCCTCAGCCGTTATCAAGTAGCCAACCCCACAGCCCTTAGGATGGTAAGGATTGTCAGGAGACCTAAAACGCTTGTAATTGTAGGCTTCGACAGCCCTGACTCGTATGTTATCAATCGTTGTCTCTTCCCCAGGTTCAAGTGTTTTAACGTTTCCACCAATTTTTGAAACACAGTCTTCAGGAGCGATTATCACGGTGTCCGGCTTACGAACCTTTTCGATTTTAGATGGGTCACAGTGGTCAGTGTGTGAATGCGTCACCAGTATCAAATCTGCCTTTTCAGAGGCTTCACCATACTTCTCTAAATCAACGTAGATGATTTTTCCTTCAGTTTTAATTTGGAAGGCGGCATGAGCTAGCCATTTTATTGAAACAGTCATTCCAAACCACACCTTTCTCTATACTCAATTGACGTACTTATCTTAAAAGATTCGCTATTACTGCATTCTGCAATCAACGAAACTCTTAAAACAAAATGCACAATTTTACACTGGGAATTTGATTGAACCAAGAAAATGTTAGAATCATCGAACTCGTCAAAGAGGAACTGACTTTTTCGAAACTGAAGTTCAAGTACATTACTAAAGAGCATTATGCTGTAGCTGTTTTTCGCAAAAAAGACGGATGGGAAATCAAGCTAGTTCTGAAAGCGTTGCCAGAGCCGATAGAGAAACGGTTTGAAGGCGGGCTTTTCCAAGATTTTGTGGATGAACCGCGTGTTTTTGCCGCTGAATTTGAAGACAAACAAGTGGGAGTGATAGAACTGGGCTTTCAAGAGTGGAACAACAGAATGCGCATCTGGGAGCTTTTGGTCA
>JACUTN010000108.1 GCA_014859805.1 Candidatus Bathyarchaeota archaeon | reverse complement strand
AGAAGATTGCTAGAAAACAATGTTCCAAGCATGGCACCATTAAAAAGCAAGATAAAAGAATAAGACCTGTTGAACTCCCAACCGACCTTGTAGGCTCTATTGTATGGCGAAAGATAATACACGTTATACGTAAGAGCCAGCGCAGTGAACAGTGAGGAAAGAAACGCAGGCACTAACGCAAGATGATCCACATACAATCCTATGTTAACCAGGCCGGACGGTAAAGAAATGCCAAAAAGCTGCGTTTTAATAGGTTCACGTGATACTGCTAGATTCAACAAAAAAACAAGGAATAGAGTTACATAAGAAGCCAATATGCAAAGTGTTTTTGCAAGTTTCGCTCCATTCTTCGGCACTTTCGCAACTAAATGCGATAGAACCGCAACTATAATTGGAATAAGAACTGCCAATAGTGCCACTTGAGAAGGATCAGTCATAACGGATTGCACACTCACACGGAGTTTAAAATGATAAAAGCGGAGATATATTTACTTTGCCAGTCTTCTCTGCATTACTCCTTTCAGATGGCTACAAGTTTTAAGAAGATTTCACCTACCTTTGTAGACACATCTATTTTACGATTTCTACTTGGAGCTTCAAATCAAGCTTCTCTTGAGCATACGTTTTTAAGGACCTCTGTATAAATGATTTTCGGTGATTCCTCTAATGTATGAAATCTTTGCTTTGCTTGTTCTAGTAATAATTATTCTATCCATCCTAGCGTCTTCGATCAGAATCGTGAGAGAATACGAGAGAGCAGTCATTTTCCGCCTAGGTCGACTCATCGGCACTAAGGGTCCAGGATTGATTTTACTTATACCGGGAATCGACAGACCACGCATTGTAGATTTAAGAACCATCACATATGATGCACGCATGATAAAAATAATCACAAGAGATAACATACGATGCGATGTAGACTCGTTCGTGTATTATCGAGTGGTCGATCCTATAAAGGCGATCTGCGAGGTAGAGAATTACGTTCACGCCACCCAAACGTTAGCAAAGACCGTGTTACGGGATGTTTTGGGTCACGCGGAGCTTGACGATCTGCTGACGAAAACAGTAGAGTTCACAAAGGAAATTCAAGAAGAAATAGATGAAATGACCGACCCATGGGGAATAAAAGTAAGCGCGGTAGCCATCAGCGACGTCCTACTTCCCGCGGAAATGCAGAGGGCAATTGCAAAGCAAGCAGAAGCTGAAAGGGAGAAAAGAGCCAGGATTATCGTGGCTGAAGGAGAATATATCGCAGCAGAGAAAATGGCGCAAGCCGCAGAAGTCTACGGGAAAAGCCCGATCACATTAAAGCTGCGAGAGCTCCAAACGCTAACAGACATTGCACGAGAAAAGAACCTAGTGGTGGTTACTTCAACCACTGACCTACGCGAATTAGGGAACATAGTCGCCCTAACCCGCGCAGCCAAAGAGAAAGGGGAACAGGTTAAGAAGAAATGAGTATACGTGTCACGCGCATACTCGTTATAATCCTCCTTTTTTCTATGTGGCTAGGCGTTCACACTTCTTTTGAATCCAGCAGTGATTCTGTAATTGTTATAAAATTGGATGGGGTGATCAACTTTGCGGCTTCAGAACTCGTTAGGGAAGGAATGGATGAAGCCTACAAAATCGATGCTAAGGCTGTAGTGCTTCTTTTAAACACTCCTGGAGGCTTGCTAGATGCAACATTTAATATTATAGACCTAATTGAACGGTCATCTATCCCCGTGGTTTCATTTGTGCATCCGAAAGGAGCAACGGCATGGTCTGCAGGCACTTTTATCGTTCTTTCATCGCACGTAGCGGCAATGGCACCGTTCTCTATTCTAGGATCTTGTGCTCCACGGGCATACCCAACTGGAGAATTGGTAGAAGACCCAAAGTTAATCAATTCGCTAACAGGGTACATCGTGCAAAGAGCAGAATGGCACGGTAGAAATGAAACGATTGCTGAAAAGTTCGTGACGGAAAACCTTAACATAGGGGCAGAGGATGCGAAAAACTACGGGGTGATAGAAATAGTGGCGAACACGCTAGAAGAACTTTTAGAGGAACTGGCGGAAAAAGGCCAATTGACTATTCAAACAAAAAATGCAGCAATACATTATTTTGGGGCAAGTATACGTGTGCGGGTTTTACGCATCATTTCAGACCCTATGATTGCGTATCTCTTGTTCACTCTTGGGGTTTTCGGTGTCATTTTTGGTTTCTTCACTGCCGGATATGAGGGAGAAATCATAGGTTGCATTCTTTTAATCTTAGGTTTGATTGGACTAGGGTACAATGTGGATTTATTCACCATTGTGCTCATTTCCTTAGGCGGAGTTTTGATATTCGTAGAAATGCGAGAACCCGGACTCCAGTTTTTTGGACCAGCTGGAATAGTTTGCCTATCAGTAGGAACGTTGCTCTTGCTCAGATTTGATCCTGCACGATGGTTGATTTCTCCAGAGTGGTATCAGCCCTTCATGCTTATAGTAATAGCCCTTGTAGCAATTTTGACAGTTTTCTCAGCGTTGGTTCTTTACAAGATAGTTAAGGCAAAGAAAAAGCGGCTTACTGTGCTTGAATTTATTGGCGGAGTTGGTCGAACGATAGATGAGATTGGTCCAGAGAAAGTGGGGTTTATTCGTTTTCATGGCGAGTATTGGAAGGCACATTCAGACACAATAATAAAGCCCAATCAGAAGGTAAAGATTTTGGCAAAGGAAGGGCTAACACTCATTGTGGAGCCTCTAAAAGAAGAAGCTGTAATCAGTAAACCTAAGAAAAAGTAAACAATCTCAGAAATAGTTTAA
The DNA here is from genome assembly GCA_014859805.1 of Candidatus Bathyarchaeota archaeon. GTDB lineage: Archaea > Thermoproteota > Bathyarchaeia > Bathyarchaeales > Bathycorpusculaceae > SOJA01. The sequence continues at coordinate 791 of JACUTN010000108.1, read as the reverse complement.
CGTGCGATATGTTTAATTCTTCCCTACGGGCAGTATGTATGTTTTGGTTCTTTGATTTTTAGGTGAGTGAGGTTTCAGATTTGCAGCTGGACTCTATTTTGGAATCGTAAGGAACATAAGAATAACCCGACTAAAATTACAGGGGCTATGAATAAACCCAAAAACTTTGACAAATAACCCCCTTTCAACGGAATTTAGCTCGCTCCTATTCAACCAAGACCGATTGCAATATTAGTTTCAAGCTCTACCTTAATGGCTGGATGAACTGAGAAAGTTGCCAGAAGCAAAATTAAAGGGGAAGTTAGAGTGATGTCTAAGTATGAAGTTGAGCTTATCTCCTTAGAAGATAGGGACAAGTTGATGGAGAGATATGAAAACCGTTTCCTTTACGAGGAAAGGGCCGACATTTACGGATGTTGCATCAAGCTTCTGACGGATCTCAAATACGTGAAGGAACGTTGGGAGGAAAACTTTTATCCCATGTCTGCCCACGTTCGATCCCACGGAAGACTTGTCGTCACCGAAGAAAAAGGTGAAAAGCTGAAGGTTATGTACGATCAACTTTCAAAAACAGCGCTTTTAGTAAACGTTGACTATTATGGCTGGATAAAATCCATCGCGTTAAGCGTCGCCAGCGACATATTGGAAGATAATCATGCTATCAATTCTGTTCACGGTGCATGTGTAGATATTGAAGGTCGAGGCATATGTCTGATTGCGCCTCCGGGTACTGGTAAAACAACTCATACCTACGGGCTTCTCAGGTTGAAGGGCGTCCGCGTCGTGTCTGA
>JACUTN010000107.1 GCA_014859805.1 Candidatus Bathyarchaeota archaeon | reverse complement strand
GATAGAAACTAGCAGAATCTTGGGTGGGGTCGGCGCACTACTTATGTTCATTGGAATATTACCATACATTAATTACTTCGGCGTCATCGAGCTTGTGGGTCTAATACTTGTCATGGTTGCCTTGTACAATTTGGCTAGTCATTACATGGAAAGAGGCATTTTCAATAACGCACTTTACGGATTGATAACAGGAATAGTTGGTGCCGTGATTTCGATAGCAGTGGTTATTATTACGGTTCTAACTTCGCTAACCGATTTTCTATACACGATCTTCCCAGATTGGAATGGTGACTGGACGGCACTTTCAGGTCTAACCCCTGATACGTCGAATATTACTCTGGACAGCATTATGCCTATCCTTACAGGAATTATTGTAATGTTCATTGTCCTCTGGGTATTCTCTATACTCACAGCATTCTTTGTCAGACGCTCGCTGGGAACGCTTTCAGCGAAGTCAGGCGTTGGCTTATTCTCAACCGCTGGATTACTACTACTGATAGGCGCAGTGTTGATCATTCTTTTCGGCATAGGGTTAATCCTAATCTGGATTTCTGCACTGTTGCTTGCAATTGCCTTCTTTCAGATAAGACCCAAACAGACACAACCCACAACGTCGGCTGCTGCACCAACCTAGGTGCAGAGGCTAACGTCAACTCCTTTTTTCTATTCTTGTGCTGTTTGAAGAGAATTTCTACAGGTTTTGTGTGGCTTGATTCAAAGGGTAAAGTTGGACTATTGCTATTCCACGCACGACCGATCGATAACATTCAATCGTTGATTCTTCCAGCGCGCGCTCCCCACAAGGGAGATATCACCCGCGTATCCCTTTTTTTCATGGGGTTTGCTAGGAGTTTGCGCCTGTCAGTCTGAAGACGACAGTTCTGTGGCTTTGGAGCTATTCTATCAGGGCTGCATCCCTAAGTTTCGCTTCTACGTCTTCTAGACCCAGTTTTCGTAACGTTTCTGGTTTTGGCACTCCGTTCTCGTTCCAGCCGGCAGCTTCAAAGTATTCAAGTCTTGACTCTTCAAACTTCTTTCTATCTAGTGTTTTTCCTTTGTAGGGTCCTGACGGCAGTGTCTCCCAGAACCGCGGCGGATTATCATCATCCAGTTTAGGCTTCCACTTGACGTCTGGTCCGCCTAAAAGCAGCATGGCTCTTTGCAGGTGCAGTATTCTGGGTGCCTTTTCATTATACCATTCCTTCTGTGTCAGTCTCCATCCTGTTGTCGCCTTGTAAAAGTTGAATATTTCTGTGTCTTCGATTCCGAATGCGGCGAAGATGCAGTAGATGGCTGAGTCAGCCATTATTGTGGATAATTCGCCTCCTTGGTCAATCGGGAGAGAAGCTGACGATGTGTGGTCTCCGCCTTGGACTGAGCACGCGTAGGCAATGTTTTCTGAGAAGTCTTTTCCGCTTCTAACTCCATGCGCTCCTATGGCTACACCCTTCTCATGAACAGCATACTTGAGCAGATCGCCACCTTTGATTTCTCCAAGCTTTAAGGCTGCCCGATAGACTCCCTCAGCTAGGATGTCGCCGATTCCCTTCCTGAAGGCTACTTTTTCAGCTAGGGCTGCGAAGGCTTCAACGTTTGCCCATTCAGGTTCTATTCCATCTAGATCTTTCTTTGTTAGTATTCCTTTCTCGTAGAGTTCTGCTGCGAATCCTAACACTGCTCCACCTTGAATCCCACACAAGCCCAGCTCGTTACTAACGTAGGATAGGTAGATGTTCTCTTCAGGGGTGAATATTCCGAGGTTTGTTCCCAAATAGGCTTCAAGCTCGTAGTCTGGATTGTCGCATATTGCTCCCCTAAACCTTCCAGTTTTTAGCACCGCGAGCTTTAGACATGTCGTTGGACAGCCAAAGTCTCCCCAGTTCTTCTTAACCCAGTACTTGTCGAATTCTTCTCCCCTGTAACTTTCCCTGTCATGCCATTCATTCTGCCAATTTCTGACAGGTTCAGAACTTGTTTCGGCCCCAAAGAAGTAGCCGCCTCCTCCAGTACCCCAGCGTCTGAACCTTTCATTCTCAAAATTCAATTCAGAAAACCCTTGGGCCAGATCCAACACTTTCTCTTGGTCACAAACGTCTGGTACCGCCCCAAATCCTTTTGCGACTATTGCTTTCAAGTTCTTAGCCCCCATTACTCCGCCATATCCGCCATAACCGGCTGCATGTGCATACTTGGCGACGACAGCTGCAACCCTAGTCTTATTTTCTCCGGCCGGTCCAATGTAGAGAATTGAGGGTTCCTTCACTTCCCCGTGGCTAGGCCGAACGTCTTTGATTTCCGCGATTGACTTATTAACCAGAAAACGTAGGGTTTCCCTTGCTTTTTTGCCCCAGATGGGCGAGGCGTCTTTGATTTCGACTTGGCTGTCGCATATGAATATGTAACATGGCTTTTCTGCTTTTCCAGTTATTATTACCCCGTCATAGCCTGCGCATTTCAAGTCTATTCCAAACTCGCCTGCAACCGTTGAGCCTATTATACCATTGCTTTGGGGCGACTTTCCTGAGACACAGACTTTTGTTCCGGGGAAGTATCCTGTGAACGGGCCTGTAAGGACAAGTAGAATGTTTTCTGGGCCAAGTGGATCTACAGTTTCCCATTTTGTGCCAAGTCTATCCCATAAAACCTTGGTAGCCAGGCCTCTTCCGCCGATATAATCTCTTAGAATCTCGTCTGAAAATTTCGCGTCTTTGACGTTTCTGCTGGAAAGGTTTATTTCCAAGAATTTCCCGGCGTAGCCCCTCATAAGTCAATAACCTCCTTTGCGGTTTCTTCTCCAAGAATTTTCTTGGCGACTTCACGCGTGAGTTTTTGGGGTGTTTTGGCTAAGGTCTTATATGAGACTTCTTTTTCTCTTGGAATAAGGATTAATGTGTTCCATCGGCCTTCTTGGCATGCTTTGACGCATTTTGGCTTTCCATCACACAAATCGCAGATGACAATGTAGTTTCCTTCTGGATGGAGGTGGGGTACATTTCCCGGGCAAACCTCTATGCAGAGACCGCAAGCGGTGCATTTTGAAGTATCTACGTTTACTGCCCCAGTTTGACCGTTTATGGATAGAGCGTCTGTTGGGCATGCTTCAACACATGGATAATCCTCGCATTGGAAGCATAAATGGGGAATCTCAACTCCTGGGACAATCATGAAAATCCGTATTCTGGAAGCTTCAGGCCAGATTTTCCCTTCATGATAAAGCGCACAGGCGATCTCGCATCTTCTACATCCACTACAATTTTCGTAGTTGCGCGTAATCCACACTCGTTCGTCTCGGTTCATACTGCATAATTTACTGCACAATCAGAAAAGGTTTCCTCTTTCGAGCCAATTTCAGTCTTGCGGCGTACATCCCTGCGCGTGAATGCCATATTCGGCGACCCCTCCATACAATCAAGAATTCAACGTAAAATCGGATCAACATCTGAAGAGATCAAGGCTCTTCTGGAAGTTGACTATGAATACACGTGCGAAAAAGAAAATAGCTCGTTTCAACAACTGAAAACTTACGGGGTCAGGACAGAAACAGGGCGGGGTTGCCCTAGCCTCTCCAAAAATGGAGATGTCTCCCGCAA
>JACUTN010000106.1 GCA_014859805.1 Candidatus Bathyarchaeota archaeon | reverse complement strand
TAACATCTAAAAAGGTGTCTACACAGATGGGCACTCTAGCACGAATCTGCCGATACATTTCAAAGAATTGGCCTCTTTTTCTAGTCAGTGCAGTTTGCATGCTTGTCAGTATAATCGTAAGTGTGCAGATTCCTCTCCTAACCAGAGCAGCCATTGACAACGTTATTGCTCCGCTTGCTGAAGGCAGCCTAGACATTGAACTAGGTAAGAGTATGCTTTTAATTTTGATGTTGGAAATTATAGGTCTCACAGTAGTAGTCGGCTTGTTTTCTTTCATCCAGCGGTACGCAAACACTTACTTCTCTCAGAAAGTGGTTTATGACATCAGAAACGATGTGTTTGCTTCTCTGCAAAACCAAAGCTTTGCGTTTTACGACAAAACTCACACAGGTCAGCTTTTGTCGAAAGTAACAACTGACATGGATAGAATACGCATGTTTTTAGGTTTCCAACTAACCTTTCTCATGAGTTCCATTCTTCTTCTTGTTGTAGCCTTGTACACGATGTTTTCTATCAACACTATGCTTACTCTCTTCCTTCTGCCAATAATGCCCTGTATATTTGCTACTTTCTATTCATTCGGAAAAAAGATACGGCCACTCTTTACTCAGATACGAGAACAATATGGCAACTTAACCTCTGTATTACACGAAGACATTGCAGGAATCAGGGTTGTAAGAGCGTTCGCGCAAGAAGACTTCGAAAGAAAAAAGTTCGCGTCTAAAAATGACAAGTACTTTCAAACAACATTAGCCTCAGCTAAAATTAGGGCGTTTCACATACCTCTCGTAGGTTTTCTCATGGGATTAGGCACAATCATAATCTTTTGGTACGGAGGATTCGAAGTAATTACGGGAACGTTGACCATTGGAGACTTAGTTGCGTTCAACGCTTTCTTGGCGATGTTGGTCATGCCTATGCGTTTCTTTGGCATGTTTATATCGGGTTATCACCTGACAATGGCTGCTGGCGACAGAATCTTTGATGTTATGGACGCCGAAGCAGAAATAACGGAGAAGTCAGATGCATTGACGCTGCCCAAATTAGAGGGGCGCGTGAAATTTGAGAAAGTCTCTTTCAGCTATCAAAAAGGTAGACCTATTTTAGACAACATAACCTTTGATGCCAAGCCAGGGGAAACCGTAGCCCTTCTCGGAGCAACTGGCTCCGGAAAAAGCACCATTATCCGTCTCATCCCCCGTTTTTACGATGTATCTTCAGGAAAAATCACAATCGACGGCTACGATGTTAGAGATGTCAAGCTTAAGTCTCTTCGAAAACAAATAGGTATCGTTGCGCAGGAAACATTTCTCTTCTCTATGACGATAAAGCAGAACATAGCCTATGGCAAACCAGAAGCCAAAATGGACGAAATAGTTGCAGCCGCAAAGGCTGCAAGAGCTCACGAGTTCATTTCATCCTTGCCCCGCGGCTACGACTCAAGAGTTGGGGAGAGAGGAGTAACCCTTTCAGGTGGTCAACGACAAAGAATAGCTATAGCGAGAGCTCTGTTGATGAATCCAAGAATACTAATTCTAGACGATTCAACTTCAAGCGTTGATGTAGAAACTGAGTATGAAATTCAGCAAGCCTTACAGGCATTGCTCAAAAACAGAACCGCCTTTATGATCACTCAGCGAGTTTCAACCATCAGAAACGCGGACAAGATCATTGTTCTTGAAAAAGGAGAGATTGTAGAAGAGGGCACTCATGAGACTCTCATGGCGAAGAGAGGCGCGTATTATCAGATTTATCAGACTCTGTATGAAACACAGAAGCCAATCGTTGAAGCCGCATCTGAGCGTGCGTCCTCAAAAAAGGAGGAAACTAAGCAGTGACTGGATTTCATGTGGGGCATGGGCGTAGATTCCGCTTGGATCACGAAGAAGAAGGGTACACAAGAAAGATTTCAGATAGAGCGCTGATAGCGAGGCTACTCAAGTACTTACTAAAATACAAGCGTAGATTCACAATTACAGTAGTCGCTGTGGTCGTTGTTTCTCTGACTGGGCTTTTGCCTCCTTATCTCCTTAAAGTTGCCATCGACAATTACATAAAAAACAGTGACCTTGCTGGATTGACAGTTATATCCATTATTCTAGTCGGAGTTTATCTTGTCAACTGGGTCTCTAACTATCAGCGGACATATCAGATGTCTTGGATGGGAGAAAACATGGTGAACGATTTGAGGAAACAGTTGTTTTCGCATCTTCAAGAGCTTTCATTCAGCTTCTACGACCGATCTGAAGCTGGTGAAATAATCTCACGGGTTACTAATGACACAGATACTTTGAGTCAAATATTTGTGCAAGGAGTTGTTAGTGCGATCAGCGACGTTTTAACTCTTATAGGAATCGTAGCGATTATGCTTTGGTTTAGCGTGCATCTGACCTTAGCAGCGTTTTCAGTCATGCCTCCTCTTATATTGCTGATGTTTGTTTTCCAATCTAGGCTTAGAAAGGCTTACAGAGCAACACGGAAGAAAATAGCAGCGGTCACAAGTAGATTTGAAGAAAGCATTTCAGGCATCAGAGAAATTCAATCTTTCACAAGAGAGCAAGACACTATGAAAGGTTTTAGACAAGCAAATGTAGAAAACCTTCAAGCTAACGTTCAAGCTGGTAAGCTCTTTGCTCTTCTGATGCCGGCTGTGCAGATAATTGGAGCAGTTGGAACATGTGTTGTCTTGTGGTTCAGTGGAATCTTAATTGTAAGCGGAGAAATAACGTTGGGAATAGTTGTAGCCTTCCTTCTTTACGTAAACCAATTTTTCAGCCCGTTAATAGATTTGACAACGTTTTACAACACACTTCAGTCAGCAATGTCTGCAGCGGAAAGAATATTCGTTACTCTTGATACAAAGCTTGAAATCGCAGATGCCCCGAATGCGATTGAGCTTTCTCATGTAAAAGGAGAAATCGTTTTTAACCACGTAACTTTCGGCTACGATCCAACTCGCCCCGTACTAAAAGATGTAAACATTCACGTTGACCCGGGAAAAACATTAGCCATTGTAGGTCCAACAGGAGCAGGAAAGAGCACTATTGCGAAGCTTCTCAGCAGATTTTACGAAAACCAGAAAGGAACCATAACAGTTGATGGCTACAACGTTCAAAAAATAACATTGAACTCTCTTCATAAACAGATGGGAGTTGTTTTGCAGGAACCTTTCCTCTTTTCTGGAACGATCATGGAAAACATAAAATATGGAAAACTTGACGCATCAGACGACAAGGTCAAACAAGTTGCAAAGATTGTTGGAATCCACGAATTCATAAGCAACCTTCCACAAGGATACGAGACTGACGTTGGTGAGAGAGGAGCGAGACTCTCTGTTGGACAAAGACAACTGGTGTCTTTTGCAAGAGCCCTACTACGTGACCCGCCGATTTTGATTCTGGATGAGGCAACATCAAGCGTTGACCCATACACCGAACTGAAAATAAAGAAGGCACTCGCCGTTCTTCTGAAAAACAGAACATCCCTCGTCATTGCCCACAGACTTTCCACAGTTAGAAACGCCGATAACATTGTAGTCATTAACGAGGGAAGAATCGTGGAGGAAGGGAATCATAGAGAACTTATGAAGAAGAAAGGAATGTATTATCGCCTCTATGAGAAACAGTTCAAAGACAC
>JACUTN010000003.1 GCA_014859805.1 Candidatus Bathyarchaeota archaeon | reverse complement strand
CTCCAACATCCCAGTTTTATGATAGCTATTACAAATTATGAATTCTATTACTTAAATAAAATGGAAAAAATGGGAAAGGAAAGAATTTGGTTATTCTGTTTTTTCCTGTGGTCTCCACGTTACTTGCGGTCTGCGCGCTGAAAGGAATATTGTTGCAGCTATTATGATTGTACAGACAATCAGAAGCACCACTTGGATCGTGAAGAGTGTAACAACTTGCTCCATGTACTTAGGCGTTTCAGTAACAGTTATGAAATGATACTCGTAAATATTTCCAAGCTCGGTTGTCTTTATTGTAATTGGAACGTTTGTGGATTTGGCTCTTCCATTGGTCGGCACCGTGAACGATATTTCTTTTTCATAGACTCCTTTACTTACAACAGCTTGGTTGATTTCTATTGTTTGATTCCCTTCCCATTTGTCATTCCGATATGCTCGCCACCCGTCGAAAATTATTGTGATTTTTTCAATTGTCACCGCAGAGTCTTCGTCGTTGTAGAAAACAATATGTAAAGTTCCCGTCTCCCCTGGAGCATACTCTGACTTGTCTGTCCAAACCGTTACTGTTTCAGGTGCATTCACTAGACCCGCTAACAAAAGCATTGAAACGGTCATCACGATAAACGCAAATACTTTCTTATTCAACTTTGTCACCTAAACCTTCAGTTCTAATACTCCAACTTATTTAAAACTTACCACTCATCTCTCACAATTTTCAACAAAAGCTCTTTCATATCAGATGCAGATGCATTGGACCGTATTCCCGTAGAATTGAAATGCGTTAAAACTGCTTGAAAGCCCCTTTCTTCTAAGGCTGCGATAACCTTTTTGACCGGTGGAACCGGTAGATTTAGTGTGTCACATAATTTATCAACCACGTAGTACGTGATAGGAGCTTCAACCTCATTTTCTATCAAAGTGAAAATCTTCCGGATTTTTTTCCCCTGCTTAAATGCCCTCCGCTTCACTTCTTTCTGGACCAGTTCACAAAATTGCCCGTCAAACAGTTTTCCAAGCCACAACGGCCCAGCAACACTAATTTTTGAGCCGCACTCGCTACATTTTCCCGAGTGTTCAATGAGAAAAAGCCCTTTTGCTGTTTCTCTGTGTAAGCATTTAAAACAATGAAGTATGTATCCCATGTTTTTGACGTTTTCATTACCCTTTTTTGCGCCGTATTTCGCGGTTGCATAGATTCTGACGTAGTGATCTGTGCTGTGGCTGAAGATTATGTTTATTCCCATTTCGTATTTTGCTGCTGTCATGGCTAAGCTTCCAGCCAGAAGTCTAACAGCCAACTCGTGACAGTACTCTGTGCGTAAGGGTTTTCCACCATACTTTCTGATGCACGCTTTTGGGTGAACCCCACACAACGGAGCCATGTCTGTTGCTGTCAAAATTAACAGACCACTGTTGCGTAAGGCACGAATAGCAGAGTCAAGATAAGGCACTGGACAGCCAAAAGGATCTATGTCTATGACGTCAAATCTTTTGCGTGGTGCTCCATAACTGCCAAGGAGAAAATTTGCATCTTCTTTTTTCACGACTACACGTTCACTTAATTCATTCATGCGCACATTGTAGCTGGCTAGTTGAAAGGCTTTCGCGTTTATGTCATTAATAACTACTTTTTCAACTCCTTCAACCTCGGTTGCAAATCTTATTCCCCTAATACCACAGCCAGCTAACGGCTCACAAACAGTAATTTCGCGGTTAAGCGTTCTTTGATAAGCTTGTGAGGCTAAAACTGCGATGTCACGGTTCAGCTCCATGACTGGATTATAGAAGACAGGAGCCTTTGAAGGAGCATATTCAGAAGGTGACTTTACAAACTCTTTAAGCTTCGGAACCAGAACCTTGACTTTACCTTCTTGTATAATTTCCGTTGGAAAATCCATCTTGAAGATTTCTTCTTTCATGTTTTTCCTTTTCACCTAAAATATCTGCTTAGCTTGAGCAAGCCATAATTATCAGAAATCGTTTTAGGGGATATTAGGCTTCTGTTTAAGAAGGGAGATTTGTTGAAAAAGCGATTATTATTCATAACTGGCAGTCCGGGCACAGGAAAGACATCCGTCTTGTTGAAGACTATTGAAGTGTTAAAAGCTAGAGGCTGTAGTGTAGGTGGAATGGTAAGCCGTGAAGTTCGCACATGCGGAGCACGTGTTGGTTTTGAAATTTTAGATATAAGCAGTGGCAGAAGAGGCTGGCTTGCCCATGTAAATCAAAAGCATGGTCCACGGATTGGCAAATACCGTGTGAACTTGGAAGACCTTGATAACATAGGTGCTGAAGCGATAGCCATTGCTGTCGAAAACGCTGATGTTGTTGCGATTGATGAGATTGGACCTATGGAACTTCATTCAGAACGCTTCAAAGAGGCTGTTAAGAAGGCTGTTGAAAGTAGAAAACTCGTGGTAGGCACTGTTCATTGGAAGGCAAGGGACAGGCTAATCGAAGAAATAAGCGCTAGAGAAGATGCTGAAATATATAGGGTGACGTATGAAAACAGAGGGAATCTGCACGAAATTCTCGTTGAAAAAGCCGCCGGGTTCTTGGAACAAGCCTAACATAGTGTTGCGAAATGGGAGAATCTTCCTAAGGATTAATAGTTGTAGGGCGCGCGCTAGAAAAGTTTGACCTATATATAAGGAGGGTCTAGGCCCGACAGAGAACAGAGGAGCAAACCATCTCATGTCAGAGCCTAGACAAAAAGGAAAACTCTTCATGGGCAAAATTATTTTCTCATAAACGTCTCTTAGCACAAACAAATCTGCACGACGACAACGTTTTTAAGATCGTATTACAAGATGTGTTACAGTGAAATCCATGTCAACAACAATAACGATACGAATTCCACGCAATCTCAAAGAAAAAATGAAACAAAACCCAGCAAAGTGGAGCGAAGAAGTAAGAAACTTCATCGAAGAAAGAATCAAACAACTCGAACTCTTAAAAACACTTCAAGAAATAGAACCAAGAGCAGAAAAACGACAAACAAAAATAGACTCGACAAAACTCATCAGGGAGGACAGAGAACGCCAACACTAGTCCTAGACTCCAGCATACTCGTAAAACTCGTAACAAGCGAACCCAACTCCAAACAAGCCCGAACAACCATAACAGCCCTTATAAAAAAAGGCTACGCTCTGTACACGGTAGACATAGCCTTGGCTGAAAGCTTAAACGCTATATGGAAACACACAAAAATACAAAAAGACCTAAAACCCGAAGAAACAAAACCCATAACACAAGACTTGATAAAGATATACGACAAACTGAACATCATCACCACCCGCGAACTCACCGAACAAGCCACAAACATAGCCCTAGCCCAAAACATAACAATCTACGACGCACTCTACATAGCCGGAACCCAAAAACTAAACGCCACTCTATACACCGCCGACCAAAAACTCCACAACACAGCAAACAAAATCACAAACTCAAAACTACTAAAACCCTGAAAAAAGAAGGCTTCCCCATGTTAATCGCTGGTGTTGACGATGCAGGACGCGGCTGCGTAATAGGACCACTGATTATTGCCGGCGTTCTAATGAAAGATAACGAACTGCCAAAGCTTGTTGAGTTAGGTGTTAAAGATTCGAAGCTTTTGTCTCCACGGAGACGTGAGACGCTGGCTGTTGAAATTAAGCGAATTGTCTTAAAATATAGCGTGATAAAGCTGGCGCCGAAGGATATTGACAAGGTTGTTGAGACTGGCAGAAAACTTCACAAGTTGAACAGGTTGGAGGCTCAAACCATGGCGAAAATTATCGAGTTACTTGCGCCAGACATAGCCTACGTTGATGCTTCGGATGTTTTAGAAGAACGTTTTGGACAGCACATTTCAGAATTGTTACCGTTCAAAGTTGAAATAGTTTCGGAGCATAAGGCTGACAGCAAATATCCGATAGTTTCGGCTGCTTCAATAATTGCCAAAGTTGAAAGAGACAAGGAAATTGCAGAGTTAAAGGAGAAATACGGGGATTTTGGATCCGGTTATCCATCAGATCCTAAGACTATAAGTTTTCTCCGTCAATGTATTGAAAAATTTGGGGAATATCCAGATTGTGTCAGAAAATCGTGGAAGCCAGCTAAAAAGGTTAAAAGTGAAAAAGATTCACATCAGGCAAGGCTTATTTAAAGTTTGCAATCAGGTCTTCTGGATCCCTGATTTTAGAAAGTTCTTCGCAATGGATGCAGAGAATATCCTTGTTTAACGGTTTTTGCCCTTCTGTTATGAGAATTGGATGCGCCTGGACAACACGGCTGACACTTAAAATCTCGTTGACCCTTCGATCTAATTCTCGTTCTTTGTTGTTTGCAACTCCGCCGATAATCTTCATTTTTCCCTCTTGAACATCAATTATGAAGTCGAAGGGGGCCTTCTTGAATGTTGCAACATTGTAGTGGGCAAGTTTTCTGAAGATTTTTTGGAGAAGTTTGTTTTTGGTGATGGCACGTTTGGCAGTAGTCAAGAAACGTTTTGGTTGATTTTTCGATTCTTTGAATAGGTTCATTGGCTTCGCTACTGGGATTCCTAAGATACATATGAGGTTGTATGCTGCCGAAACCGAAGCCTTAGCCATCCCTCGTTCATAACCATAAACGGTTCTCCTAGACGTACCCATCATTTGAGCCAGCTCACCAATTGATAAGCCTAGCTCCTGTCTTCTTCGCTTAATCGCTTCTGCATCAATTTCAACGTAGTAGCCTCCTGGACCAGCTTGGATTAAGGGATAAATCTTGCGGAGCACTATATTCTCAAATGTTTTTTTAGTGACAGCCAAGACGTTGTATCTTGAATAAACCGTATCGTCTTCTAACGGTTTTTCACGTACTTTCTCACTTATCAGAAGCGAAGAAGCTGACACACGCTCAGACATAACTGTAAGCTCTAGAGGGTCCGTTGGAGAAATGTTTCCGATGTCCGGTTGAATTTTTATGAAAACTAGAGTTTCGTTTTTTCTAGCTGCAAAGTCGAAGCAACTCGGTCGAGAACAACATCTTTGAGAAACAGTGAAACCTGCTTCCTTCAACACGATTTCTACGGACTTCTCCTTCTCCACCTTCATACAAGTCATCGAAAAGTCACACAGAATATCATAACATTCTGGAATATAAACTATACTTGTCTTCTAGAAGATACATCTACTAAATTTTGGCCACTATCATGGCATGTGCTTTATCGTATGGTTCTAAATGGACAATTTCCTCTATGCAGAAGCCTCGGTTTTCCAAGACCTTAACTTCTTGCTTGTAAATTTCTGATGGCTCTTTCGTTACATCTATACTTTGGGCTTTCACAGCAAGCATTATCCATCCGGATTTTTTGAGGAATAAATCGGCATTGTTTGCTAGAACCTTGGCTTGTTCCGGCTGGGCAATATCGCAGTAGATGTCATCAACTTTGCCGCTGATAAACAGTGCATATTTTTCTGGGAAACGAGCATCCTCCAGTATAGGCGACATGTTAAGCCTGAAGGCGCACACGTTATTGACAAGTTCCCTTATGGGTCTCGGTGCAAACTCAACACAGTAGACATGGCCTTTTTCGCCGATTATGTCTGAAACGTGGCTTGCTGTTGTTCCAGAGGCTGCACCGAGATATAGGACTTTATGGCTTGGTTTTATTGGAACGTTTTTTAAGCCTTTTAGGATGGCTGCGGCAAGTTTGCTTCTGAAGGGATCCCAGACACGGTATTCCACGCCTTTATATTTGGTGAGCTTTTCGCCGTAGACGTTTCTATTAGGTGTCAGGTTTTTTGTTGCCAGCCTTCGAGTCCCATCTTCCAGTGTTACTTGATATATTGCTGGAAACTGAGGATGTGGTTTAACGCCTACGTGCACGTCTCTTCTTTCTCCTCTTCATTCGTTTCGATTTTCTTGTGGGGATTTGAGGAGGCTGAACGTATTTTCTGTGAATTTCTTCAATTCTTTTTTCTAGATCGGCTTTCAGTTCTTCGCCTATGTACCTGCTTCCGAAGGCATCTGCTCTTGCAGCGATTGCCAGTTTTCCAGCCATGGCTCTGGCGATTTTTCCCCTTTGCCATTTTTTCGCTTCATGTAAGATGGCGTGTTGGAAGATTATTCCGTGTTTCGGTGGTCGTGTCCCGGTTTTAAGTGAACGGAAAAGAGCTTTTTCTGCTCCTAGAACTTGTATTGTGCTTGAAGGCATCTTGGCGAGACTTGTTAAACCTCCGGCTAGTGCGATTAAGCGTGCGCCTAACAAAGAGCCTGCTAATGCTTTTATGTTTGGCGTAACCTCTTCCATGGTTGTGTCCAGATAATTTTCCAATGTTTGTCTTAACTGGTATAGTCCCAGAACGTTTTTGCATAGAGTTTGGATTTGTGTGATGTCTGTTTCCGATAGGTCTGCACCCATGGAAGTTTCTGCTGATTTGGCTATCTTTTCAGCCTTGGATTTCGGTATGTCTTCTAATCTTTCGTCTGTAAAGTTGTCTTTGTTGCCGAGCTTAAAAACTAGGCGAGCGTAAGTCTCATGCTTGTCCAGTAGGCGGTCAAGCTCTGGAAAGTGCATCCCATACCATTCTCTTACGCGGCTCATGAACAGGTTTATGGTTTTATCTAAATCATCAATGGTTTGAATTGCTTGGGTTATGATCAGGTCTCTTTTCTCCACAGCTCCTTTAACCCTAAGCTTGGTAATTTCTAGAGCAATGTCGCGCATCCACTTTTCAAGTTCTATTGTGTCTTTTACAAACCCTGTTTTGACGGCGAACTTTTCCATATTGGAGCGAAGCATCTCTCGGGCTTTGAACGGTTTCGCAACTTCAACCTTGACGTTTAGCTTTTCTCGAACAGCGTTTGCTAATTCCGAGCTTTCAAAAACAAAAGTGCCGTAACCATTCTTAACAAGTTTGCCTATTAATTGGGCGATTTCATCCACAAATTTTCCAGCTTCAATTTTTGCGAGAATTTTCGCCGCTTCTTGCGGTTTTCTAGGAAACAGAACACTTTCTATTATTTCGCCTTCTTCTTTATTGAAAGCCAATATCCCAAAGGTGCATTCGATTATTGTTGCTCTCACTTACTGCCTCTCCTCTTTAACTCAACTAGCTATTCCTAGGCTTTATCTTAAATATAAACTGAGCAAGCTTTTGAATGTGATAAATGGGAAAAAAGGCTGTGAGTGAACCAAAAGGGATGATTGGAATGGGAACAGAAAAGAAAAAAGGAGATTTACGTTTGAGTCTTTCGGTTTTGATTGTCGCATCCGTGGCTTTTGCCAATTTAGTAACCTCAAGCCAAGAGTAAAACAATCACACATAAGATCACATAGAAGTTTGCAGCAATAAGGCATTGTCGTACTTGCAACCATCACATACTGCAGTTTAATTTATTTCTAAAAATATCACCACTTTTATAAGCGGTTAACCTTTACTGAAAACAGTTCGTGGTGACAGGGCATTTGAAGACTAACCGTTTATGTGTGGATTTGGCTGGTTTGAGGCTTGCCAATCCAACTATGTTGGCTTCTGGGATTCTGGGTTTGTCTGCAGAGTCATTGAGCAATATTGTGACAGGCG
Source organism: Candidatus Bathyarchaeota archaeon (assembly GCA_014859805.1). Taxonomy (GTDB): domain Archaea; phylum Thermoproteota; class Bathyarchaeia; order Bathyarchaeales; family Bathycorpusculaceae; genus SOJA01. Next base: position 13,997 of record JACUTN010000003.1, on the reverse strand, counting down.
GGGCTGGTGCCATAGTTACCAAGTCTGTTGGGTTAAAGCCACGGAATGGATATGCAAACCCTACAATAGTGCAAACCAGCTACGGCTTAATCAACGCCATGGGACTTCCAAACCCCGGAATAACCGAGTTTGTTAAGGAAATTCATGAAACAAAAAGTTTTGGCGTCCCAGTTATTGTTAGTGTTTACGGTTTCTCAGCAGAAGAATATGCAACAGTAGCTAAAAAAGCTGTGGACGCTGGAGCAGATGCCGTGGAATTGAATGTCTCCTGTCCTCATGTTGAGGAGACGGGCTCAGAAATTGGGCAAAATCCAGAAATCCTAGCCGAAGTTGTTAGTAAAGTGAAGGCTGCTGTGGAAAAGCCCGTTTTCGTTAAGTTGTCTCCAAACGTTACGAATATAGCAGAAATCGCAGAAGCTGCCGCAAAAGCTGGTGCAGACGCATTAACAGCAATAAACACTGTTAAAGCCATGGCAATAGACACGGAAACAACTGTGCCTATCCTGAGCAACAAAACAGGCGGATTATCTGGTCCAGCAATAAAACCAATCGCGATTAGATGTGTCTACGAAATCTACGAACGAGTAAAAGTGCCAATAATAGGGTGCGGAGGCATAACAAACTGGCGTGACGCAGTTGAATTTCTACTGGCAGGAGCGACAGCCGTCCAGATAGGAACAGCCATAGCTTTGAAAGGACCAAATGTGTTTAAGAAAATTACACGTGGAATTGATGCTTATTTGAAAAGGAAAGGTTTCAAGAGTGTGAATGAAATTGTGGGCTTATCACATTGCAGCTAACAAGTTGAGAACTACGCACATTCTCAGCGTAGAAACTGAAAGCCCCACAGTGAAAATCTTCACTTTCAAAGACAAACAGTGCGCAAGGGCTAAGCCCGGCCAGTTTCTTATGCTTTGGATTCCAAGCGTGGACGAAATTCCGTTAAGTATACTTGATGCAAAAGAAAACGGCATGGTGTCTGTGGCTGTCAGGAATGTTGGTGAGGCAACAGGTGCTTTTCACAATAAAAGGGTAGGCGAATTAGTAGGTGTCAGAGGACCTTTTGGAAATTATTTCACATTGAAAGGAGGCAGAATACTAATGGTTAGCGGAGGCACAGGCACAGCCCCGATACTATTCCTAGCTGAAAGATTAGCACCCAAAACGGCAAAGCTGGTTTTCGTGTTAGGCGCAAAAACAAGAGAAGAGCTGCTGTTCATGAATAAATCCAAGAGAACACTTGGCGGAGAAAAAACACAGCTTATTGCAACGACAGAGGACGGCAGTTACGGCATCAAAGGCTTGGCGACAAAACCGCTGGAAAGGCTTTTGGAAAGAGAAAGATTCGACATGATTTACACTTGCGGGCCTGAACAAATGATGCGCAAAGTTTTCGACCTAGCCGAGAAATACGGAGTAGCCCTAGAAGCAAGTTTAGAACGCTTGATGCGGTGCGCCATAGGCTTGTGTGGAAGTTGTGTCATAGGCAGATACCGTGTATGCAAAGACGGCCCAGTATTTACGGCAAAGCAGTTAAGAAAAGTTAAGAGTGAATTTGGAATTTCAAAACGCAATTTTAACGGAAGAAAAATATCACTGTAGAAAAATCTCATGCTTTCATGTAATACGTAATTAGGATGACATTTACTCCGTCGCCATATTACAGAGCTGAAATATCCTTGATATAATCGCCATCTAATTCTGAACTCGGAGAGGACTTTGATAGACGAAAATAAACCTAGAAAAGACGGGGACTCAGATTGGAAGCGATACACGATTTTTCATGCATTGTTTGAAGCTTTGAAGGATCAGGAGAAGAAACCTAAGAAACGATAAATCGCTATTTATCATTTTCTTTCTGGTATGCGTCGATTAAGTAGTTGAATGAAAACGGCTTCAATTGAACGCTTCCCTTTACACTCATTAGAAAGATTTTGAAATCTGCAAGGTCTTTGCCCCAGTCTCTTCTAAATACGTGATAGAATTTGACAAAACCCGCATAATTCTTGTGCACTGAAACCATAATTGCGTCTGAATCCATCCCTTGACCTGTGCTTACAAAAACTACGTTGGGCTGTTTCGCCGCCCATTTCTTTCCTTTCTCCCAAAGGGGATGCACAAGCTCTTTTGTGCGGGAAAACGTAAAGGCTATTATGTCAAAGCCCAAGTAAGGAAGGTTCGGGATTAGAGTGTATTGTTCTATGGCTTCTTTTTCCAAAGCATTTCTTACGCGGGTTACTGTAGGTTGTGAAAACCCTAAGATTTTTGCTAAATCTCTGTCGCTTCGCTTTGTTCTTAATCAGTGCGAAAAGCAGTTCTAACAGTTTTTCTCGTTTCATAGTCTAACAGTTACACTAAACCATTTATGAAACTTTCTATTAATTTTGCCAAGACTGGTAACGATGTGATATTTTACGGATTTCGTAGTAAAGGATATAAGTTGCTTTTGCTCCGTGAACATTGAATTGAGGATACACAAATGAGTCTTTGGAAACTACGGTTGTCCATGGTTGGAACCCTAGCAATAATAATCGGCTTGTCAACGCTATTCTTCACGGTAATTCTAAGTTTAGCCGGCTCCTTAAGTCTGATGACTTTGGGCATTTTGGTTGTCGCTTTCAATATTTTTCAGTGGTTAATCTCTCCTTACATAATTGATGCTCTCTATCATGTACGGGAAATTCCAGAACATGAAAATCCAAGGCTCCACGAAATGATTGAAAACCTTAGCAGAAAAAGCGGAATAAAAAAGCCGCGGCTCATGCTTGCGCAAATTCCAATTCCGAACGCTTTTGCATATGGCTCGCCGATAGCTGGAAACCGAGTTGCAGTCACTAAGGGCTTATTGAAGACGCTGGAGTCTGAGGAGGTTGAAGCTGTTATTGGGCATGAGCTTGGCCATCTGAAGCATAGAGACCTTCAGATAATGATGTTTGTCTCTGTACTGCCTGCACTCCTTTTCTACATTGGTTATTCGCTTATACTCTCATCCATGTTTGGCAGACAAAGAGAGGGAGGCGGTGGAACAGCATTGTTAGCCATAGGCTTCATGGTTTTCTCATGGATCCTAAACATGTTCATACTTTACTTAAGCAGGTTACGCGAATACTATGCTGACAGACACAGCGCCTCAATTGTTGAAGATGGCCCGCGTAAACTTTCAGAAGGGCTGGCAAAAATAGTTCACTCCACTAGAAAGATGAGAAAAACCCGGAAGAAAACACGACAGTTAAACGCTTTTAAGGCATTATTCATTGCTGATCCAGACCGTGCAGAAACAGATTCCATGGCAATATCACATTTAGCAGTTGCAAGTGACCAAAAACTGGTCCAAGACATTCTATCACGGAGGATGACAACGATGGACAGGATTATTGAAGTCTTTTCGACACACCCAAACATAGTCAAACGACTGAAGGCTCTACAAGAATTAAGCTAGCAACAAATGACTAACTACAACTGTAATTTGCCAATTAAGAATAGCATCTATATTTCAAATTCATAAACCATAATTGCTTCGGCAAAGAATATTGTTTTTTCTGGAGAGTATGATGTCAAAGATTGTTTTGCAGAAAAAAGAATCAGTTAAAGACGCAAAGTGTCTTAAATGCAGGAAAAGGGAAGCAACAAGAAATGATCAATTGTGTGATAGCTGCCGTTTTATACTCACCCTTGAGAACATCGTCACAACCAAAGAGTGATATTGGCGAGTGCTTCCTACCATCAGAGAAAAAGCTCAGGTAAATCTATAATAAAGCAGATTTGAAAGTATCAGCACGTGCACCTTAGTTAACTCGATTCTCTCAGAGATGAGCATTCCATTTTTTCTGTTCATTTGGGTCCTCTCAAGATATCTTATCGTATATCTTAATAAATCGGTTCTTTCACTGACCGATATATATCAAGAATCGATATAAAGGACTCATCTAATAATTGTTAAACAATCATCTATTTGGTTCGGCACAGCAATGCTCTTTGCACGGGTTAGGCAATTCCAAGATTTCTGCTGTTCCTTTATTTTAGCAAAATGTTAAAGGTAACAAGCCAACAATTGTAATCAAAAGTCATCCAAATGTGATTTCCATGCAATCTCAAAATGTTTTTTCCGAAATCGAAAAACAGAAAAACGAAATAGTACAAGCCTTGATGGAGCTTATTCGCATTCCGGCAATAGCGCCTGAAAATGGTGGAGAAGGAGAATTAAAGAAAACTGAAAAACTAATGCAGATATTAGAGACTGTAGGCTTCGACAAGATAGAACGGTACGACGCAGAAGATGAAAGAGTTCCATCTAAAAAGAGACCAAACATCATAGCCTACTGCTATGGAGAAGACAGTGCTGAAAAACTTTGGGTAATAACGCATTTAGACGTAGTTCCACCAGGAGAAGAGTCTCTTTGGACCGTTACAAGACCTTTTGAACCAATAATTAGAGAAGGACGAATTTATGGACGTGGCAGCGAAGATAATGGACAATCCATGGTTGCATCCGTTTTCGCGGTTAAAACTCTAAGAAGTTTAGGCATAAAGCCGAAAAGAACAGTGGCTCTAGCCTTTGTTGCTGATGAGGAACAGGGAAGCACCTATGGAATCCAACACCTCATAAAGCAAGGACTCTTCAAAAAAGACGACCTAATAGTTGTCCCAGACAGCGGAAACGAGAATGGAAGCTTCATAGAAGTAGCTGAAAAAAGCGGTCTATGGTTTCGAGTACGCACAATTGGAAAGCAGACTCATGCCAGCAGACCTGACAAGGGTTTAAACGCCCATCGCATAGGAATGGAATATGCCTTAGCGCTTGACAAGATGTTACATGAGAAATACTCGCTTAAGAACGAATACTTCGATCCACCGGAAAGCACTTTTGAAATGACAAAGAAAGAGAAAAACGTTGAGGCCGTGAACATAATTCCAGGAGAAGACATCGTTCATTTTGACTGCCGAATACTACCAAGCTACAACCTACAAGCAATATTAAAACATATTTACGATCTTGCGGAAGAGTTTGAAAAGAAGACTGGAGCAAAAATAAACATTGAAGTATTGCATAAAGGTGTGGCTCCAAAACCTACGGACGCGAACTCGAAAATAGTTGTCATGTTAAAGGAAGCAATTAGAAAAGTCAGAGGGATAGAGCCGAAGGTTGGAGGGATTGGCGGGGGAACATGTGCCGCTTTCTTCCGAAAAATAGAGGTTCCAGCGGTTGTTTGGAGCACGATAGATGAGATGGCGCATCAACCGAACGAATATGCGAAAATAGAGAACCTAGTTAACGACACGAAAGTGTTTGCTTACCTAGCGATTCCCTAATCTATATCGGTATTCTCTGAGTGTTTGATTCCCGTCTGGTTGCGAAAGGCTTATATGGATGGATAATCCATCCAACTTCCATGAACTCGCGAAAGCTGGCGATAATAACAGTTCTGATTGCTCTTTCAATAGGCACTAATTACTCGATGATTTCTTTTTACAACGTGAAGTTTATGGATCTAATAGTCTTTGTGGGCGGTTTTTGTTTTGGTCCTCTTGCGGGGTCATTGATAGGAATAATTTCTTGGGCAGTTTATGGAACGCTAAATCCAGTGGGCTTTTCCCTTCCGATATGGCTTTCAACCATGTTCTTGGAACCAATCTACGGTGTTGCGGGAGCATTAGTGAGAAAGAGGTTGAATCCCAGTAAACTTGGCGAATTAAAAAATGAACGTGTTACCACTTACATTTTCTTTGGAATTCTCGGAATGTTCCTAACATTTGCGTACGACCTCGTTACAAACATTGTCTTTGGATATGTATACAACATAAATATTCTGATAGCTATCATCTTCGGATTTGTTCCCTTTGGGCTTGTTCACATGGTCAGCAATGCATGTTTCTTCGGAATGGGAGGTGTTCCAGCAATAAATGCTATATTTAATGTTGTCGGAGGTGAAAATTCTGGCATTTCTAAGAAATAAGTGGGCTATAATTTCCATGCTTTTTGCATTATGGGCTTTAACAGCTTCATTTCTGGCTGGCTACTACTGGCTCCAATACACAGACATCCGCAACAGAATAGGAGGTGCAATGATTTACGTGAATGTAGGTATCGACTATGGCAACAACACAAGAGCATGGCACAACGACACTAAAGCAATAACCGGAGCAACGCTATTTGATATAACAAAGCAAGTAGCGAATGTAACATATGACGTAGACCCCGTGTTCGGGACAGAAATCATTTCAATTGATGGTGTTAGCAAACAAGGTTCTTTCGGCTGGACTTACTGGATTTGGAACAGCACAAGTCAATCATGGTCGATATTATGGGAAAATGCGGATAATTATCTGGTGGCTAATAGGGAAACCTTTATGTGGTACTATCAAAGCGGCTTTAACCCTCCACCTTAAACACAATAAAGTAGCAGTCTATAGCCATATTTTACTAATCAATAGACAAAATGATTTTAAGCTAAGATACAGTCATACATGATCAACCGACCTTGGAGTTGTAAACTTTGAAAAAAGCCTCTTCTATACTCTTGCAAGCTTCCCAAGAAAGAAGAAAACATCTGCTTGAGACTGAAGCCAAAACTGTTTGCATGGAATACGGGATTCCAGTCACCAGGTTTAAACTGGCGAAAGATGAAGCGCAAGCCGTTGAATTTGCGGAAGAAATTGGATATCCGGTAGTTCTTAAAATTGTTTCGCCAGACCTTATCCACAAGTCAGATGTAGGCGGCGTTATAGTCAATTTAAAAGACGCGAAAGATGTTCAAAGTGCTTACAAGCAAATAATGAATAACGTCAAAAAGCATAAGCCAGATGCAAAAATAGTTGGCATGTTAGTTCAGGAAATGGCTCCTCAATCAACTGAAGTCATTGTAGGCGCAACTAAAGATCCGCAATTTGGTCCTACACTTATGTTTGGGTTGGGCGGAATTTTTGTGGAGATTCTGAAGGATGTGACTTTTCGAATTGCGCCTGTAACAGAGGATGAAGCCCGAGAAATGATTACTGCGGTTAAGGCTTATCCAGTACTGACAGGGTATAGGAATACGCCACCAGCAGACATAGAAGCCATAGTAGAAATTTTGCTAAATACCTCAAGGCTTGTTATGGAGCATCAAGAGATTAAGGAGCTGGATTTAAACCCTATAATGGTTTATGAAAAGGGAGCAAAAACAGTAGATGCAAGAATCATCCTAGAGTAAGAGCGCTCGCTTTTACGTCTGATGTCCTATTGCAGAGTTTTTCAACCAATAGCGGATACCCCCCTATTTTTTTCAGTACACACGCTCTACTTTCAATGTAATCGCATACTATCTTCATGAAAAGTCTATTGCCCTCATCTGCTAACTCATTCACTCATGCGCGCTACAATAAATTCAGTCATGTACAAATGAGATTTTATATCCTGAGTTCGGAACATACGATGCGTTATGATGTGCAATGGATAGTTTTACTATCGCGTCAAGTTCCTGCCTTTCTGTTGCCTCCCATGCTTTTGGTTGGTTGAATTAAATTTTAATGCCCCCAAACATGGTAGCTGACACTGCCGCTGGAAGATTGAGCAGATGACAGCCGCAGGCAGGTGGCTACGCAGCTATGCACTACGGAGAAACACCATAAACGTATTAAGATGAAGAGGTGTAAGCCTGAAAACACCTTCCGTCGTCTAACTCTAATCGGCACGCAGAAATAGGTAAAAAACTTAAAGGTTTAAAAGCTAAGGAATTCCACGAAATGATGTCTAGGCAGAGTGTAAATTTAGCTAAAACCCCACAATGGCAAAGAAGAGGAACACTCATCTACAAAGAACCGATCCTTAAAAGAGCTAAGAATAGCTTGGTAGAGCGGTGGAGGCTTAAGGAAGACTGGAATCTACAATTTTTCACATCAAAAAACGGGGCAAAATTAATTCAAACAATTCTAGAATGGACAAAGCAAAAGAGGAAAAAATAGTTGAAGGACAAGACTCAGAAAATCGAGGAACTGCAAGAAAAGCTTTCAGTTTTGAAAGAACAGAGAAACAGGCTGAATATCGAAGCAAGAAAATGGGCAGAAAAAAGGAACAAGCTTAATGGACAGGTTAAGAATTTACGCGCTGAAATAAGTGAACTGAGAAGTGAAAGAGACGAATTAAACACAGAAGTCAGGGAATTGAAGCAGCTACGCGGAAAAACAAAAACTGAAATCCATGAAAGAATCGAGGAAATGAAGAAACTAAATCAACAAATCAAAGTCTTAGCCAAGAAAAAGCCCTCAAGAAGCCTCCAAACTTTGCAGAAAAAGCTAGATGAAATAGAATGGGAGATTCAAACAACGTCCTTAAATCTACGTGAAGAAAAAGAACTGGTTGACCAAGTTGGGAAACTCGAAACTCAAGTGAACATTCACAAAAAACTTGGAATGACGCATCAAAAAATGCTGGAGTTGCAAACCGAATTAAAGACTATAGACACCAAAAACAAGTCCCATCACGAAAAACTAACAGAAATAGCACAGAAAAGCCAAGAAATACACAATAAAATGCTTGAGAAAATCAATGAAGTTAAGGAACTTAAAATGGAAGCAGATAACATGCATCAAAGCTTTCTAATAACAAGACAAAAGACAAAGCCTATTCAACAAGGAATAACGACAATTCTAAACCAAATAAAACTGTTAAAGGAAGAGATTCGGAAGGAAGAAGAGAAAGAAAAAAAGAAAAGTGAAGATGCTCTAAAGAGAAAGATCAGAAAAGAGGCAAAAGAAAAACTGAAGCAAGGAGAGAAAATAACTTGGGAAGAATTCAAAATCCTCACAGAGGAGAAAAAAACAACACAAGATTAAAGAGACAATACATAAATTATACTGGAGAAAAGAGAACAAGATGACATCAGAAGAGAAGGAACAAAAACGAATCCTCATCTTGTGCGTTGACAGAGATAATGATTTAGGAACAAAAGCAGAAATCAAAACGCCCGTCACAGGAAGAGAAGAAAGCCTCAACGCCGCTGTAGCCTTAGCTTTACGAGACCCTGAGGAACCAGACGCAAATGCAATGTTCGAGGCTGTGCGCGTTTACGATCGACTGCAAGAGGAAAGCAAACCTCACGAAGTTTTCGAAATAGCAACAATCTGTGGTTCCCAACTTGGAGGAGTTGGCGCCGACAGAAAAATAGTTGCTGAACTAAGTGATTTGCTAACTTCTTTTCCAGCAAGTGAAGTTATTCTGGTGACAGACGGATATTCAGACGAGGCTATCCTGCCACTTATAGAGTCGAGAGTACCTGTTTCATCTGTCAGAAGAATAGTGATGAAGCACAGCAAATCAATCGAGGAAACAGCAGCCTTGTTCACACGATACATGAAAATGATAGTAGAGAATCCACGTTACTCCCGCGTTGCATTGGGGGTACCTGGCCTACTCTTTCTAATCTTGGGCATTCTCTCAATTTTCAATCTGCTTTACCAATATTGGATAGCCTTCATCTTCGTCTTAAGTGTGTTCATGCTTGTAAAAGGATTCGGGGTCGATAAAACAGCCAAAAAATTCTATCAATGGATTAGGGAGTATTCCCCGCCACCCCTTCCAGTACAGATTTCAACTTTTTCCAAGATTGCTGGGGTATTGTGCGTGGTGGTTAGCATTTATCTGGGATCAACAAGCGCTGCAACATTCATTGGAAATACTACCACACCTCCAGACGTAGCTGGTTGGCTTAGCATTCTGCCACAAATTGTTGGCTATTTTATTCATGGTTCCATGGATCTCATAGTGGTAGGCATTTGCGTTGTGCTGCTGGGATCAGCTATCCGTTTGTATTTTGAACGTGACGTCAGACTACTGCGCAATGCCGCCTTAATAGTTTTGATTGGATGGTCTAGATGGATTCTCGACGGAACTTCAGCGGTGCTAATCAACCCTCAAACAGCCGCCACCGAAAAACTCATCTTCTCAACAATCATCGGCATCTTAATAGGCATAGCCTCCGCTCTAGTTATTCTCGTTATCCACAGATCTGCAAGAGGATTTTTCAGGGAGACCGAAGAACAAGTTGAAGAATTTGAAGAAAGCTAAAATCGCGATTATTGGCGGAACTGGTTTCGAAAATTTACTTGAAAAGGCTAGACAAATACGTTTGGGAACGCCATACGGAATACCCCCACCTCTTCATATAGGAAAAATATGTGGCAAAAACGTAATTTTTCTGCCAAGACATGATCCCGATCATTCTGTTCCTCCGCATAGAATAAATTATAGGGCAAACATTTACGCATTATATACACTGGGTGTACAAAGAATATTAGCTACGAACGCCGTGGGTGCAATAAACCTTAACTTTAAACCTAGCGACATTGTTGTTCCACACGATTTTGTTGATCTCACAAAACATCGCTCAGCAACCTTTTACGATGAACCTCCAGTGACTCACATTGACGTCTCTCAGCCGTACTGTCCGGAAATTCGTAAACTGTTGATTGAAACAGCGAAAAAACTTGGATTTCATGTTTGGGATAAGGCTGTAATTGTCTGCACTGAGGGACCCCGTTACGAAACTCCTGCAGAGATCAAGATGTTTAGGCGTTTGGGCTGCGATGTTGTTGGAATGACGGGTATTCCAGAATCAGTGCTTGCACGGGAACTTGAAATGTGTTACACATCCATCTGCTACGTTTCAAACATGGCTGCTGGCATGCAAAAACGATTAACAGCCCTTGATGTTTCCAAATTTTCAAAAAGCGTTGTTCCTAAAATAGAGCAAATTTTAATTGAAACCATTAGGATTCTGCCCAGTGAACGTAATTGCCCATGCGTAAACGCACTTAAAGACGCAAGGTTTGAGTGACAAATGCTTAAAGGATTTCTTTCAGCTATTGGAGCATACAAGCTTTATGAGAAGTGGCTGTGGCATCAAGTTAAGAACGGTGTTAAGCCAGGTCATATAGCGATAATTCTAGATGGAAATCGGAGGTGGGCCTCTGAACAGGCTCTTAACCCGTGGTTTGGTCATGAAAAAGGCGCTGAAAAAGTTGATGAGCTTCTTGACTGGTGCCTGAAACTCGGCGTTAAATCTATAACGCTTTACGCCTTTTCCACAGAAAACTTCCGTCGTTCAAAGAATGAGGTTGAAGAAATCATGCGAATTGCACAAGAGCAGTTTCGGAAAATTCTAACGGATGAACGCATACACAAGAATAAGGTTCACGTAAAAGTCATAGGCAGGCTGAGCCTGTTGCCGAAAGATCTGCAGCAACTCATAATGGATGTGGAAAATGCGACACAAGATTATGATGAACATTTTTTGAATCTTGCTCTTGCTTATGGTGGGAGAGCGGAAATCGTGGATGCTGCCAAGAAGATCGCGGACAAGGTGTATAAGGGAGAACTGAGTCCTGAGGAAATCGATGAACAAGTATTCGAGAAATATTTATACACATCGCATATGTCAAAACAGGACCCGGATCTAATTATCAGAACTTCGGGAGAGGAAAGATTAAGCGGCTTTTTGTTGTGGCAATCCGCATACAGTGAATTATGCTTTTTAGACGTTTATTGGCCAGGCTTTCGATTTATTGACCTTTTGCGGGCTGTTAGGACCTTTCAAAGGCGTACGAGGCGTTTTGGTCAATAGTGACTTAAGCTCTCTTTTTGGCGCTCACGATTGAGATGACGTCTCTGTCTTTAAGTATGTAGTCTTCTCCCACTCTTTTTTTCTCTCTTGCTTCTATTGCGTAGATGAAACTTTCCCCGAGTTCTGTGTGAATTATGTAAGCCAGTTGGCGTGCTGTTGTTCCATATGGTACAAGGTAAGCGTCTGGAAGAACTCTTCCTTTATGGTCTGCCAAATGTTCTAGGTCTTCAACGGGATAAACGGTAATCATGCTTAGAAGTTTGAAGAAAGCTGCGTTTATTGCTTCTTGAACGCCTGTTGAGCCGAATTTGAGTAGAATTTTCTCTCTTATTGTTTCCAATGCTCTAGTTTGGTTTTGATTCAGCTGTTCCGGTTTGTTTGTTTTGAAGTTGCAGTCTCCAGGTCTGTAATCTACCAGCTTTTTCTCGGTTGCTCTCCTTAAGGCAAGTTCGGCTTCTGCGCAGCAAGGCGTCACAAGATAATTCAATTTTTGCAGTCTTTCTAGGTTTTCTTCAGTTGTTGGCACGTCTATTTTGTTTGCCGCTATTAGCATGGGTTTGGAGATTTGCCTTAGAGTATCCACGAGTGTTAGAAAGTCGTCTTCGCTCCAAGTTGTAGGGTTGTCAGCATTCAACCCTGTTCTTCTTATTGCCTCAGATATGTGACTTCTTTTTATTGCCAAGCCGCTTAACCTTTCTTCTAACAGAGAAAAAATGTTCTCTTTTGATTCGGCTTCCACGGTTCTGGCGATTTTAGGCCAGTCTCGTTTAAGTATGTTCGCCATCCACATGGTTATTTCATGCTCCAGAAATCGCACATCCTCTAATGGGTCATGTTCACCCGGCTTGCATACTCTTCCCTCAGAATCTGTTCCACCAGAAGCGTCAACAATGTGGATTAAAGCGTCTGCCTTTCTAATTTCGTCTAGAAACTGGTTTCCCAATCCTCTTCCTTGCCACGCACCTGGCACAAGACCTGCACAATCGATTAGTTCGACTGGGATAAGTCTTATTCCGTCGAGGCACAGGGAGTTGACGGGATTGTCTTGGACATTGAATTCTTTGCATACGCATGGGGTTCGAACGTATCCGATTCCTCTGTTTGGCTTTATTGTTGTGAATGGATGGCTTGCAATCTTGGCTGGTGCGAGGGTTGTGGCACTGAAAAACGTTGATTTTCCCGTGTTTGGTTTACCAACTATACCAACCATCAAAGCTGTTTTCTCCTCTAATTTAAGATTAGAGCAGCATGTAAATGAAACTTCTGCTCTGAATTGCTATCCTGTTTGGTTTGGTACCGCTTGAGAAAAAATAACCCGATTAACAGGATGACTATTGTAATGCCTATGAAGATCGTGAATGCTTTTACTATGAGCATCCAAGCATTTTGCAGTGTTTTCTCAACGTTTTCAAGAGCATTGGCTGCATTCGATTCAGCGATTTTTGGGTTTTCAATCCAAAAGTCTATGACATTTTGTAGTTGGATCTGGCTCTTGAGAAATGTTTGTTCAACCTCTTCAACTTCGGATGGAAAAATTAGCGCCGTCCCAAAGACTTTTCCCCAGAAAATCGCATATTTTGCCTGGCTTGTTTTTTCAATAGTGTTCACAACGTTTTCAATGAAGCTATCGCCAAAAACGTCGGTCGTGCAAGGTGTTAATGAAACTGTTTGATTGTCTTTCACATTTTTTTCTGTCTCACAAGCAAAGAAGTAGTTGGCGTATGGAATACGCTCTGGTACACTTTGAATCGAACTGAAATGTCTGTCATCAATCACGTCAAATAGCCGCCATGTCACGTCTACAGGTATCCATCCATAATTCTCTAAGTAATATTCAGCCCACATGTGTCCATCCTCTAAAGTTTCGCTTGGGCGGTGAAAGCTAAAACCAGCCTGAATCCTCGCTGGGATTTCAGCAGCCCTGCATAAGGCAACAAAAAGGTATGAATATTCAGAACAGTCGCCAACACCATTTTCTAAAGCCCATAAGGCTCCCTTTTCCTCCTTTTGTACCTCGTAATGTATATGACGATGCACAAAATTGTATATTCGCACTGTTTTCTCATGCCAATTATCTACATTATTAGTGAGATTACGAGCTAGTAAAATTATTGTAGAGTTGTCAGATTCTATGAGTTCTTCTGGCTGCACATATTTCTTGTATATTTCTGAATTGGTGTCATAATTTTCTACAATGCTCGAATCGACTAGGTAGCGGATGCTGAAAGAAAGCACATAATAGTCCAGTTCTAGACTGAACGTCTGCTTTCCACCTATTTTCAAGTTGTTCCAGTGAAAGTATCTGTTTCCAGAACTGTCATTCAAGAATGTTTCATGAAGCGTTCGCGACGATGAGATGTTGTGGAGAATGACATAATGACGTGCAGTCTTGTTTCCAAT
>JACUTN010000105.1 GCA_014859805.1 Candidatus Bathyarchaeota archaeon | reverse complement strand
TCAATCGAATGCTCATAATTCTTTTTAGGAACAACCACCCTCTTGAAACCCCAAGCCTCAGCAGCCTTAATCTTCTCATAAACCCCACCCACAGCCGTTATTTGAATAGAATCTCCAACACCAAGATTTATCTCCCCAGTAACAGCCACATCCTGCCTTATCATCTTCCCCTCAATAAGCGAACAAAGCAACACAGCCATCGTCACACCAGCCGACGGACCATCAACACCATAAGACTGAGCGAAATCAATATGCGTCAAGTAATCCTGCGCTATATCAACCCCATATTTCTGCAAAATGACACTTCTAACTTTCACTATGCTATCTGAAATGAAGTTCTGACCTTTAGCCACCCCAGTCACATTGTAATAACCTTTAAATGAATAATTTCTTGGAAGCTCACTTATCTTAGCCATATTAGCCTTAACGCATAAGACGCTGCCTGTCATCTCTCCGCTGTACGGGTCTCTAACAACAGCCAAACCGTGAATTTGGCCAGGTTCAACTCCTTCAGGCTTGATTTCCAACAGCTTGCCTCTCTCGCTTATTTCATGCTCCAATATTTGCCTCTGAATTGTTTTGCAGTGGTTTTCTATAGCTTCTCGAACATGCCTTCTTTCGACAACCTTGCAATCCTCATTCATCGCCAGCGTTGCAGCAGTCTTAATAATTGAAATCAAGGGTCTAAACTTCGTTGTCAAAGCATCTTTCTTGTTGCTTCTTCTCCTGCCCTCTTCCACAATTTCCTTGCATGCTTCCCTATTGAACGGCGCAAGGTTAAAACGTTTAATTTCCTGCGCTATATACTGCACATATCTACGCCTATTCTCCAACGTGTTAGGCATGTCATTATTCATTCTCACAACTTTGCCATAACCATAAATACGATCCATCAAGGCTGGATGAATCTTGCTTATGCTGTCGAAGTTCCCAGCCCCAACCAGAAACGTTATGGCAGGCACAGGCTCCGTTGACACCGCCATTGCAGCCGTGCCTCCACCATGAAACCGATCTCTCACCGTTATCGGAAGCTGTCCATCCTCAAGCACCGTTAGAAGCGTCACAGCCTCTTCTGGGTCAAGATTCTTTATCTCATCAATATATAAAATGCCGAGAGACGCCCTATGCGCATCTCCAGCAGTAACCCTCTGATGTTCAGGTGTCCCCAAACCACCAGTCTGGTACGGGTCCCAAGCCACTGAACCGAAAATTTGCGCGCTTCTATGCCCTGTCGCATCAACAAACGGTGCATGCCCAGAACTGCTATCCACAATCAGTTTCGGAACGTCCGATTGCTTCGCTCCCCCTATACCCTTAAGCCCACCTAAACCGCCCAATCTTGAGAACCACCATATAAAAACACCGAAGAAAATCAGGCTGCCACCTGGAATGAACGTTAATGGCACTAAACCAACAAACTTTCCAGCAAGGTAATCCAAAAAGTTGTTGTTATAAAATTCTTGAAGGGGTTCTCCCAGAAACATCGCATTTGCGTTCCATGTCTGCCAAGCCTGAAGCAAGAAGTAAAAGCCCAAAGATAAGAGAAGCAGTCCTGTCAGTATCAGAAACATTTGTAATGCTTTCAAGCCTACTTTCGTGATGAATTTTCTTTTAAGCTCCTTAAGCTGCTCTTTTCGCTGAATGTTTTTTCCTTCACCAGCCTTATGAATTGAAATTTTGGGCTGGCTCGGCAGAACAGGGTTTTTCCAACATAAAACATCAAAGAGTTTTATGCCGTTTTCCTTGTATATTTGCGTGAGTTTTTCAGCTAAAGCCCTTCCAATCAATGATTTCCCTGTTCCAGGATCACCTAACAGCATTAAATATGGTCCCGGACTTATCATAGTTTTAGCTACGGGCTTAGGATTTTCTGGGCTGCTCCAGCTTTCATACCATTTTGTTTTTTCAAGATACTTCAGCTTGTGCACCAATTCATCCAGACACAAGAAGCATTCGTTTAACGCTTGATCCTGTCCGATGACCCAGTTTATAAGGTTGTCATCCACTGGAAAACCTTTGGTGTCTTTAAAGTTCGCCCAATCCCATTTTACCCTAGTAGTTCTTCCCTTAACCTTTCGTTCTATCGTTTCAACTTCGTTTCCAAAGTAGTTAGATGGCAAATTTAGACACCTTTACCTTATGAACCGTCAGCAAACCTTTCTCAAAATAGAACATGTCTTACAATTATTATAGAGGTTATTTCAAAGTTGATAATATGGTGGAAACGGATAACAAAACAACCTGTGACGGGCAAACTAGTTAAAAATCTCATTTTGAGAGAGTTAAAATAAGAGAAACCTGAAATAATATACTCCTCCAATTAACTATCTCAAAGGATGTTTCCAAATGAAAACGCAGGGCTCTACCAAAGAAGACATTATCAAACTGGTTCAGAAAAAAGACATAGAAATCCTAAACCTTTGTCACATCCCTGAAGACTGCCGCCTTAAAACCCTAAGTTTCACGGCTAAGAACAAGGAAAGACTTCACGAAATTTTAGAGTTTGGCGAAAGAGTTGACGGTTCAAGCCTATTCTCCTACATTGATCCGAACAACAGCGACATATACATAATGCCCAAAACAGAAACCGCCTTCATCAATCCATTCAACTCAACACCAACACTAAACATTTTATGCAAATACCTTGATGAAAACGGAAAACCCTTGGACATCGCCCCCGAAAACATCCTTTTGAGAGCAGAAGAAAAGCTACGTTCTTCCACCGGCATAACTCTTAAAGCTCTAGCAGAACTGGAATTCTACATAATCTATAAACAGGACGAAACCGTTTTCCAAGAAACTCCCGAAAGAAACTATCACGAGTCCATACCCTTTACTAAATTCGAAAACTTAAGAAATGAAGTTTTAATCACCCTCGCAGACGTAGGCATAGCCACAAAATACGGGCATGCAGAAGTTGGCAGATTCCACTCCAAAACTGGTTACACAATGGAACAACATGAAATAGAGTTTCTACCACAAAACCTGAGCAAGATGGCTGAAACCGTAACCATTGCCAAGTGGATCATCAGAAACATTTGCACAAAATACGGAGTCTACGTTTCTTTTTCCCCTAAACCAGCTCTAGAACATGCTGGAAATGGAATGCACATCCACCTTTACGGATTAAAAAAGGATAAGAACATAATCACAGATTCCAAAGGAAACTTAACGGTGAAAGCAAAACAAATGATTGGGGGAATATTGAAGTTTGCCCCAAGCCTAACAGCCTTCGGAAACACTACACCCGTTTCCTATTTACGGTTTATCTCCCGAAAAGAATCACCAGCCTATATTTGCTGGGGAACAAGAAACCGTTTGGCTCTAATCCGAATACCATTATGGTGGAGCTTCAGAAAAGACATTGAACAAACAGGAAATTATGTGCGAACCTTCGAGTTCAGAGCCCCAGACCCATCAGCAAATACCTATCTGCTGTTGGCTGGAATTGCACTAGCTGTGGAATATGGATTGAAAAATCCTAAAAAAGCTATGAAAACTGCTGAAGACTTGAACACTGAAAAAATTGTTAAGAGAAACAGAAAGTACAAAGTTCTTCCACTATCTTGCAGTGAATCCGCAAAAAATCTCCAGAAAGACAGAAATCACTACGAGGCAGACGGCGTTTTTCCAAAAAGAGTGACAGACGGAATAATAAGCAAACTGGAATCTTACAAAGATGGAGACTT
>JACUTN010000104.1 GCA_014859805.1 Candidatus Bathyarchaeota archaeon | reverse complement strand
TTCTGGCTCAAACAAAGGTTTATCTCTTTTGGAAGCGTCTTGAAAAAATAGACTCTTCGGCGCGCAATGAAGGATTACTGTTTTGCTCCTACAAAGCCAATGACAAATCTGAAGATTGAGCCTTCGAAGTTTTTAGCCTTGTTGAACAGGAATCGTATTTTTCCAATTTTTGCCGAACAGAGCTGCTGAGCCGCTGCCTAATGTAAGTATGCTATGGATGCGTATCCAACGGATACTGGAAAATCTAGAATTACCGACTTCATCGATAGGACAGGTATACCTGTTGCAATAATAGTCTAATAAGAAGAGTTATCAAACAGCTCTTATCTACGTCTACGTTCCAAAAGACCTGCTGTAAAATGAAGCCAGCCTCTTCCTCCCTTCTTCAAATATTGTCGTTGCTTCTTGTCATCCAAATATTGTCTTGTTTGTCTAACTCGTCCATTGCGCTTTTGGCTGGCAATCTCCGTTCTTACGAATTTTCCCCACCCACCGACATGAGGACTAGGAAGAACAACTCTCTCTGCATCAACTACTTTATGCTGGTCCAAAATCTCTTTGAAATTCAACGGTTTAAAATCTCTTGTTGCAAAAATCACCGTACCCTTCTCAACAAATAACATGAAATAATCTTTATTTGCAATCCCCTCAGCTCTCACCTTATCGTCAATCCGCTCCCGCCAGAGCGTCTTATACTGCGCTTTCAATTCGTTAATGATTTCTTCACGGGTGGTGGCTTCCACTAGTTAATCCCTCCCTGACACAAGCGGATGAGATAAAACATAAGTTCGCTGTACTCCTTTTTGTTCTATTTAGATTCGGAATATTTAAATGGTGTAGGATGAAACATCTAGGTTAATTGTCTAGAACAAATTTATAGTTTTCTATAGGATGGTGAAAAAGACCTAGAACAGTTGGAAGTTTTCACGCAACAACAATTCCTAAAAAAAATTTTGGCCGAGTAGCACACCACGCTAATTTAATTCTTTTAACATCTACAGCGTTTTACGTTTGAGTGGGAATAGAAGATTTCTCCATAAGCCATAAATGATTAAAACTGCATTAAGATTTTCGTGAGGAGGATGGTAGACGTTCACGAGGGGAGAAAGGAGAGTAGGGAGAAAAATTTTCCACCATCCTCCTCATACATTTTTCATAATGGTGTCATATGTTGCTTTTAAACTTTTTGTCTCCCTTCTGAATTCAACCTAGACCTTGCAGAAATAGTTGATGGTTCAGCCGAATTCTCTTGTAATCCCGTCGATTTTCTGTTGTATCAGCATTACAAAACGGGCTGGAGATAGTTTAGTTCTTGCGTGAATGCTTCTACGCTGTTTTTGGTTAGCGCGCGCCTAGAAGTCAACTAGTCTAAAGCTATGTATTTTTTGATTGTTTTTATGGCTTTGTTTCTAATGTGTAGGGGCCTTTCGTGAGTTTTTCTCCCTTGTGTTTCTGCACTAGAACTGTGTCTTCTATGCGTATTCCTCCAAAATCGACAATGTATATGCCTGGCTCGATTGTCACAACGTTGCCGACTGCTAGTCTGTCTTTGCTTGTTGGGTTTAGTGTTGGTGGTTCATGAACTTCTAAGCCTACGCCGTGTCCTAAGCCGTGAACGTAATGTTTGTCGTATCCTGCGTTTTTTATTAGTTTTCTTGCGATTGCGTCTATTCCTTTTGCTTTTGCTTTGGGTTTTACGGCTTGGTAGGCTTTTTCTTGAGCCAGCTTGACAATTTCGTAGATTTTCTTTTGCTTTGCTGAAGGCTTTCCAGCTGCGATCGTTCGTGTCATGTCTGAACAGTAATACTGGTAGGTTGCTCCTATGTCAACCACAACCAAGTCGCCTTTCCGTATTTTTCGGTCGGTGCAGCCTCCGTGTGGAAATGCAGAACGGACGCCTGAAGCTACGATGGTTTCGAACGCTGTTCCCCAAGAACCTTTTTTACGCATGGCGTATTCGATTTCTGCGGCAACTTCATATTCTCTCACGCCTGGCTTGATTGTTTCGTAAGCGGCTTTCATGCCTTCGGTTGTTAGTTCTCCAGCTTTTCGCATGAGTTCAAGTTCTTCTTCGTCTTTCACTTTGCGAAGGGTTCTCACAGGTTCATTATCGATTTTGATTTTAGCTATTCCTCTCAAAGCCTTGCGAAGCTTTAGATAGTCCGCAACAACTGGAACGCCTGTGATTGCGTCTAAACCGATTTTTTTAGTTTTGGAAGCCTTGACTTTTTTTGAGATTTTAGTTGCTAAGTCTTCTCCTCGTTTGACCAAATCGACTTTGAATCCTTTTGCTTCAGCTTTGGATTGTTCATAGTTGACGTTGTAAACGTAAATTGTGCTTTTGCCTTTTTTTGGAATAAGTATGCATGCTGTTCCAGGAAAACCAGCGAAGTACAAAAGGTTTGCTCCGTTAGTGACTAGAAAAGCGTCAAAATCTTTTTTCTCAAAGGCTAGCTGTTTTAAAGCTTTCAATCTTTTCAAGTTGTTCACCTAGAAAGAGACTTTTGCAACGTCTCAACCTAAATCTTTTTTGCTTTTTAGGGGATGGGCATCAAACCCAACATTTCCAGAACTATTGTAGCATAGGTTAGGATTACTCCTCCAGCCACCACTGAGCCTATTTGTCCACCCACATTCGTCGCCATCGCATGCGGCAGAAGCCAATTACTTGAATCCTCTTCCCTTCCAACTCTATGCGCTGTTCTAGCAGCCATCGGAAACGCCGAAATCCCACAAGCCCCAATCAAAGGATTAACCTTCCCCTCCGTCAAAAAACACACAAGCTTAGCGAATAATATCCCGCAGGCTATGGCGGAAACAAAAGCCACCAAACCCAAACCAAACACTACAAGCGTATCAAGCACCAGAAAAGTTTCAGCATTCATTGTCCCACCAATCACCACTGCAAGAAGCAAAGTCGTAACATTAGCAATTTCATTTTCAGCAGACTTCGCAAGCCTTCTAACGACACCGCTTTCCTTAAGCAGATTACCAAGCATGAGACTACCCATCAATGGTATTCCCATGGGAGCAACAACCCCAGTCACGATTGTCACGACTATTGGAAATATTATTCGAATGGCTTTGGAATACGCTTGAGGCTTGTACTCCATCCTGATAAGCCGTTCTTTACGTGTGGTTAAAGCCTTAGAAATTGGAATTTGAAGCAACGGCACAAGCGCCATGTAAGAATAAGCACAAACGGCAACAGGCCCAAGAAGGTCTGGAGCAAACTTGGATGTTATGAAAATTGCTGTAGGTCCATCCATGGCTCCAATTATTCCTATACTTGCAGCTTCATAAGGAGCGAAGCCAATCGCTAACGCGGAAAGCATAGCTATAAAAATCCCAAGCTGCCCAGCAGCAGCAAAAATCAGAAACCAAGGTCGCTCTATCAGAGCCCCAAAATCCATCATGGCTCCAATTCCAATAAATAACAAACAGGGAAATATATCCGTCAAAACGCCCTTAGCGTATATGTAACCAAAGACTCCCTGAGGATCCATTATCCCAAGAGAATCCGTATTCATTAATACTGGAATGTTAACTAATATTGCCCCAAAGCCTATTGGAATCAACAAAAGAGGTTCATACTTCTTTTTAATAGCCAAGTAAACGAACAAGCATCCAACAACAATCATTACGACATTGCCAAACGGTAACGGCAGAAGAGGCGCCGACATTTTATTTTTTCTCCTTTCTGATTG
>JACUTN010000002.1 GCA_014859805.1 Candidatus Bathyarchaeota archaeon | reverse complement strand
GATCATATTCCAACTCCTTGTGATAAGGTTCATGACAATTGGGTCTGCGGTGTTTGCGGTTTGACAGGAAAGGGATTTACCCCCAGCAAGTGTCCTGTTTGCGGTGGCGAAAAGTTTGAAGTGAACACATGGCCCTGCGAAGTTTGCTTGAATTCTGCCAAAACGGAAACCGTAAAGCTTTTGGATATGTTGATGCGAGATTTCGGTTTTTCCGAAAAGGACATACGTGTGTTCTTCTCTGGGCATCGCGGTTACCACGTTCATGTTGAAAGCGAAGCGATAAGAACACTCGATGCTATTGCGCGTAAAGAAATTGTTGACTACGTTACTGGTTTGGGTTTAGATGTGTTTTTTTATGGTTTAACCAAGAGAAGTTTAAGAGAAACACCGTCTTCTCAAGCTTCACCATTAAGCAAACTTGGTTGGCGTAAGCGTGTGGCATTGGGCATGCAAAACTTCATTCTTAATGCAAAAGAAGAGGATCTTAAGAAAACTGGACTAAAGAAAAACGTTATCAAAACGATATTGTCAAATAAGGATATTATTCTAAAAAACTTAAACAAAGGAATCTGGGGGGCTGTCAGAGGGATCGGTTTTGAAACATGGAGAAAGATAGCTCAGCACAGCGCAAAACTGCAATCCGCTAAAATCGATACCGTAGTCACAACGGACATCCATCGTTTAATCAGATTAACTGACACTTTACATGGCAAAACCGGCTTGAAGAAGGTTGAGTTTCCAGTTTCAACCATAGAGGATTTTGACCCGTTCAAGAGGGCAGTAGTGTTTAAAACTGGCGCTGTGACTGTTCTTGTTTCTGACGCACCAGAGTTTAGGTTGGGTGACGAGGTGTTCGGTCCTTACAAAAAACAAAAAGTCGAGTTGCCTACAGCAGCAGCCATGTTGCTCGTTTGCAAGGGCAGAGCAGAGGTGACAGAGTAAAATTGTACGATGAGCTATATGACGCTTGGAAACGGGAGCTTGAAAACACCGAGCTTGAAAAGCTTTCATCCGATTTTTACTCTAGAGTTGCCGACTATTTGAGAAGACTTAAAGAAGAAGGTCGAATGCTTGACAAAAGGACAGTTAAAGCGCGTCTTCTTGAAAACGAAATGCGAAATGTCAAACGCATGGTTCATGAATTGATTCAGACCCGTTATAGAAAATTAGTGAAGAAAGCGGCTAAGGGCGAAAGAATTCCGTCAGGTTTTTTGACAACGGAAGAGAAAAAAATTTACGCAGGGGTTCTACCGCTTGCAGAGGCATATCATAGCTTAGCTGAGAACATTCTGCGCGGCCATGCACAAAAGGTCAATGTTGAACAAAAGCATAAAAACGCTGTTTTACGCTTTCTAAAGAACGTTCCAGAAATCATTGGAGCGGACATGAAAACTTATGGGCCTTTCAAGATTGAAGATGTTGCGTCTTTGCCTCTTGATAACTCTAAGATTTTAGTTAAACAGGGTTTGGCTGAAAGGGTTGAAGTTTAACTATTCTGTGAAAAAGTATAAGAGTACGTGTGTTTTCTTTATGGAAGGCTGGTCGTGATTAACGTGAATGTTCCCAAAGAGATTAGAACATATTGCCCTAGGTGTAAAAAACATCAAATTCACACAGTTACTCTATACAAGGCTGGAAAGCGGAGAGCCTTAGCCAAAGGTGAACGTCATCACCGACGGGAAAAGAAGGGTTATGGTGGACAGAAGTATCCGCTACAAAGCGAATTTGCGAAAACAACCAAAAAACAAACTTTGAAGTTGAAATGCAAGGTTTGCGGTTACACAAGACATAAAGATGGCATACGACTAAGGAAGTTAATCATTACATGAGATTGAGGTTGACATTATGGCTGAGTGGGAAAAACTAATTCCAACACCGAGAAGCAGTTTCGTCAGAGTGAAATGTCTAAAATGTGGCAACGAACAACTTGTTTTCAGCCACGCCGTAAACAAGGTTAACTGCAACGTTTGTGGCGTTGAACTTGCAGAACCATCTGGTGGAAAAGTGATAATTAAGGGCGAAATAGTCGCAGTTTTAGAATAGGGATGAACGCTGCAATGGCATCTGGAAAACAAGAATGGCCAGAAGTCGGCGACTTGGTGATAGCCACTGTAGAAAATGTTATGGACTATGGTGCTTATGTGAGGCTAGACGAATATGACAAAAAGGGTTTGTTGCACATTTCTGAAATATCTTCTTCTTGGATTCGAAACATTCGTAACTTCGTTCGAGAAGGACAAAAGGTTGTTTTGAAAGTTCTGCGGGTAGATGCAGAAAAAGAACACGTAGACTTGTCGCTTAGAAGAGTTACGAAAAGAGAGAAAATCGAGAAGATTATGTCTTGGAAGAAGGAGAGAAAAGCTGAAACATTGCTTCGGAGCGTTGCTGAAAAAACCAGTTTAACACCAGAGGAGGTTTATGAAAAAGCTGGAGCACTCATGGAGAAGGAGTATGGCTTGTACGAAGCCTTCGAGAAAGCTGTAAAGGGAGGAGCAGAAGTTCTAACAAAAATAGGTGTGCCAGAAGAGCTTGCGGCGGCCCTTGCTGAAGTTGCGGAAGAGCGCATACACATACCTATGGTTAAAGTGAAAGGTATTGTTGAGCTTCGTTGCATGAAGCCTAATGGCATAGAAATCCTTAAAAAAGCTTTTTTGAACGCTAAAAAGGCTGAGAAATCTAAAGATGCGAAACTTCGTTTTTATGTTGTTGCTGCACCCAAATACCGCATTGAGGTTTTAGCGGAAAATTACAAGCATGCAGAAACCGTCTTACAGGAGGTCGGTGAAAAAGTTGTTTCAAATGTTGTTAAAGCTGGTGGACAAGGATCCTTTAGAAGGGAGAAGTAGTGGTTTGGCTTTTACGAAAATGTGAAAGCTGTGGAAAATATACTTTGAGAAAAGATAGCTGCCCGTGTTGCGGTGGAAAGGTTCGGGTGCCCCATCCACCCAAGTTTTCCCCTGATGACAAGTATCTTAAGTACAGGATGGCTCTTAAGAGAGGTTCAAAAGAATGAAAGAGACGTTCATCAAAGAACGCATGAAAGTTGAGTTAAAGAATCCTATTTTGATTGAAGGGCTTCCAGGTTTGGGGCTTGTAGGTAAGATTGCCACTCGATATTTAATTAAAAAACTAGACGCCAAAAAACTTGCTTATCTCTATTCTCCTCACTTTCCGTATTTCGTACTTGTGAACAAAAAAGGAAGCGTTAGGCTTTTACGTGGAACTTTTTATTTCTTGAGAAACCAAACTGAAGGAAACGACCTTATTCTTTTCACAGGTGACAGCCAAGCCCAGACAATTGAAGGTCAGTATGAAATCTCCGATTGCATATTAGATTTTGCTCGGCAACACAACGTGAAAACGATTGTGACAGTAGGCGGCTATCGAATGGAGGTTAAGGGCAAGCCTAAAGTTATTGCAGCCGCTACAAATGAAGAACTTTTGAACGAGGCATTACAAGCTAGAGCCGTATTGAGTTCAATGGGAAATCCCATTGTCGGCACCGCTGGCTTAATTCTAGGTTTATCTCGTTTCAAGAAAATTGATGCTCTTTGTCTTTTAGGTGAGACCCGTGGGTATTTGCCTGACCCAAAGGCTGCCAAAAGCGTGTTAGAGGTGTTGAAAACAATGCTTAGCCTTAATATCGATCTAGCTGGTTTGAATGAAGAAATCAAGAAAGCGGACAAAATGATTACGCGTTTGCAGAAAATTGAGGAAAAAAGAGCCTTGCAAGCAGAGGAGATACGGAAAGAAGAGGATAAGAGAATAACGTATATTTCATGAAAAGAAACGTTAGAACGCCAGTTCTTCCTTAATTATCTTAACAATTTTTTCAGCGGCATTTCCATCTCCATATGGCGATTTTCTTGGTAATTCCCGTGGATGCTCTAATGTTCTTTTTATAGCCTTTAGTATTCTGTGCTTTTCCGTGCCTACGACTTCAGCGAACCCTGATTTGACGGCTTCTGGCCTTTCGGTTGAAAGTCGGATTACCAACACTGGCTTTCTTATACATGGTGCTGTTGCTTCCTCTTGTATACCGCCGGAATCGGTCACTATCATTTCACACTTTTTCATTAAAACCAAGAAATCTAAGTAGCCGAGAGGTGGCAAAATCTGTATGTTTTTTGATTTTTTGATTTTGGTGTAGATTCTGTTCTGTTGAAGTCTCTTTTTTGTTCTTGGATGCATCGGGTAAATCACAGGTATGGGGGCTTCCGCGAAGGTTTCCATGAAATTTTCAAGAACTATTAGGTCGTCTACGTTTTCTGCTCTATGGGCAGTAGCTAGAGCAAATGTTTCAAAATTAATGTATTCTAGTATTTTTGATTTCTTTTCAGCTATGGGTAGGTGTTGAATCACCGCGTCTATAACTGTGTTCCCCGTAACGTAGATTTTCCCCCAAACATTTTCTCTTTTCAAGTTTTTCTCAGCGATTTCGGTTGGTGCGAATAGATAAGTGGATACGTGATCTGTTAAACGTCTGTTATGTTCTTCTGGCATGCGCAGATCAAAGCTTCTTAATCCAGCTTCAATGTGCCCCACGGGTATTTGGAGTTCTAGTGCTGCTAGAGCCGTTGCCAGTACTCCGTTTGTGTCTCCTTCAAC
The DNA here is from genome assembly GCA_014859805.1 of Candidatus Bathyarchaeota archaeon. Taxonomy (GTDB): domain Archaea; phylum Thermoproteota; class Bathyarchaeia; order Bathyarchaeales; family Bathycorpusculaceae; genus SOJA01. The sequence goes on along the minus strand of JACUTN010000002.1, from coordinate 17,247 downwards.
CAAGACGAGTTTGGGTGATGTTTTCTTTAGTAATCGTTCCATATGGGTTATTATGCGTGCGGTTTGTGTCCCTTGTGAGTATGCCTTAACTTTGTAGGCGTAATCTGGGGTTGGGAGTTCAAGTTGTTCGATGAACTGCTGGGACATGTTGTAGTCATAGTGTTGTCCACAGTGGACAAAAATTAATGGGATTTTGCTTTCATGTAAAGCCCTGACAATAGGTGCCATTTTTATTATTTCTGGGCGAGTGCCGACGACGACCATAACGGTTTCCATTAGAGACCCCTATCATCTAAGTATCTGTGAATGTTTTTTTTAGTTTTTCTCTGAAACAAAGCCAAACTAACCGTTAAGACTTAATCCGAATATTTTTGTAGAGTTCTAACTTTCAATCAACTATATGAATAATAATCGTTAGATTGCGTTAACTTTTGGGACGCGCAAACCGTCTTACTCTTGTTTTTCATTTATGTTAGTAAAATCAAGTTTGGAGATGGATATATGCATCTACTAAAGAATAAGAAAGGTTTAAGCGTCGTAGTGACTACACTGATAATCCTTGTAGTTTCAGTGCTTCTTGCAACTGTAGTAACGTTCTATGCCATAAACGTGACCACCACAAGAGTGCAGGAAGAATCACTGTTCTTGACTAAGCAACATGTTTGGTTTAACACCACAGGTTCATGGGCACAAGCGGCAATAGTAATAGTAAACACCGGCGGAAAAGATGTCGTTCTTGACAAGATTTCAGTCCGCGGACAGGAATCTGAGTGGCAAACCGTTTACTACTGGAGAACAAGCAACGTAACAATTTCAGATGACTTAGAGGTGACCTCAACTAATATTACGGGTGCAAGCTTCAACATCACCGTTCAGGGGGCTACACGAACCTTCCAGCAAGCTAGTAACGATTTAACACTGAAGTCTGGTTGGACCATGGTTGTCTACGTTATGAATCCTGACAGCGTAGCATTGAATGATGTAGGCATAACAGTGGGCATAACAGTGTTCACATCAAACGCTCAGTACTACAAGGAAACCAATATTGAGGCAGCGCAATAGCAACTATCTTCTTTTTCTACGGACGAACTCAGGTCTAGGTTTTCTTTAGGTAACCCTCTCTAGGCTCGAAAACTGTTCCTTCACGCAGTAATTGTCCTAGGAGGCGTTCCGCTTCACCCATTGAGATTTTATAGTTTGTTTCTAGCTCGTTTAGAAGTGCCATCTTTTCAACTAGCCCTGTTTCTCTTTGCATCTCCATTATTGTTGAAAGCACAGTTTGAAGCTTGTCTCTTAGACTTTTTGGTTTTCCAGTCATTATGAGGTCTATGTCAAATTTGGATGAGGACACATCTATTCCAACCTCTTCAAGAGACCTATTCATTATAGCGATGGCTGCTTCTGCATCCTCTGCTAAAATCTCTTTTCTCAGGGCTAAGCGTGCTCTTGCTTCTGCTGTGCGCACAAGGGATTCTAGTTGCCGTGCAGTTATAGCTACTGGTGATCCTTCTGTTTCGCTTGCTGAACGCATAGCCATGTAAAAGTCTTTTAGACGTTGGATCGCTTCCTTTGTTAGTACCGGTTTTATTCCCTTTGCATAGCTTATGTATTTTCTCAGAAGTTCTGTCGGTATTGGTGGTTCCACGGGACTTGACCCTTTTCTGTGAATCTCGAGGATGTGTTCAGACATTTTGCTGTCTGCCTCTTTGTTCGGCTCATCTCTTAGGACGAAAATCAAATCGAACCTTGAAAGTATTGTAACTGGTAACGAGATGTTTTCCGCTACTGTACGGTGGGGTTCATATCTTCCTAACGCAGGGTTTGCAGCTGCAAGTATGGCTGTTCTAGCGTTAAGCGTTGCGACGATGCCGCCTTTTGCAATTGAAACGGTATGCTGCTCCATAGCTTCGTGAATTGCAACTCTATCTTCTGGGCGCATCTTGTCCATTTCGTCAATGCATGCAATTCCTTTATCAGCCAGTACAAGGGCTCCAGCTTCAAGAGTCATTCCGCCTCTTCTCTCTCGTATGACGGCTGCTGTTAAACCCGCGGCTGTCGTTCCCCGTCCAGAAGTATATAATCCACGAGGAGCAAGCCGTGCCACATACTGCAAGATCTGAGATTTTGCCGTCCCAGGGTCTCCTATCAAAAGAACGTTTAATTCTCCCCTTATTGTTATGTCCGGAAGCGTTTTTCCCACGCCGCCAAAAAGAAGATATATTATTGCTTCTTTCACATGATCGTATCCGTATATCGAAGGTGCAATTGAACTAATGATTTTTCGATGTATCCACGGGTCTTTTGCAAGTTCATGGATTTTCTCTTCTTCTTCTGGAGATGGAAGCACTGTTTCTGGCTCTTTACCTAGAACCTCAATCGAGTTGGCGTCTAAATGCAGGATGAATGCGCGAAGTTTTCCAACGGTTGGAACTGTTGGTGCTACTGCCTGAACTGTTCCAACTATCGATACGTGGTCGCCTGGTCTTGCAGCGTCAACTATTTCGCTTCCAATGAGCTTGACGTTTAATGAGCGTGGAAGTTGTCCAGGTGGGAGGTCTTCTGGTCTTTCTTGAATTCGGAGGTCTTGGGAGTCTATGAATGTTGATTCTTCTTGCATGAAGTCGAAGGGACCTTTTCTTCTGCATGAGGGGTCGCTACATGCGAAGGGGGCTCTTAAGAATGGGCCTGTTTGCTTTGTGTATGTTATTGTTCCGCATCTTTTGCATTTGAATGCCGCTTGCATGACCATTGGACGGACTGGTGTTGAACGGACAACTATGCCTTCAACCATGACGAGTTTTCCGATGTGTTTTGAGCCAAGTTTTCGCAGCTGTGCAGTTTCTAACAACCGTACAATTCTAACGGTTACTGCTTCCGTTTCTGTTTTTTCGGCATATTCAGGGTCTTCTATCCGCAATTGTGCGTACGCAGCGTTGTTAGCATGTTTGAAATATTCATCAGGGTTTTCCAAAATTTCTTCTGCGAGCTCTTGGTCAAAAGCCAAGAGGTCTTCGAAATTGACTATTATTGATGTTTTGGCTGCTACTGCCATTTGTGAAATTCTTTGGCGGTATTTTTCTGTTTTGAAAAAGTCTTGTAAGTGTTCTTGAGGGTCTATGACTTCTAACTCTTCCGTCATTTTTCTCCTTCCTTGTTCTTTAGTATGTGTGTTCGCCATTCACTGATAAGCTTGTAATTTTCTTCGTAAAGAAATCTTTCCTCTGTTGCAAAATTCTTTAGAATTCGCTCTGTTTGAGCTGGAGCTGAGGCAAGCGAAACGATTTTTTTTAATCTTGAGTTTATAATATCTTGTGTTAGCTGCCTAACTTTTTCGTATTCTCGCATTTTCTCAGGTTTTTTGGTTATTTCCTGTCTTAATTCTACTAAATATCTTCGAAGTTTTGGATAGAAATCTTCTGGTAATTTAGATATTTGCCTAGTGGTTTGGACTCGTTCTTTCCATTGAATTTTGTGAAGTTTAGCTGCGTCTAACATTTCTTCTTCTCTGAAACGGGCAATTCCAGATTTAACAAGTTCTCTGGCTACCCAGTATTTAACTTCATATTCATTTCCTTCTTCAAAAGGACCTACCTTTAATCCGGCAAGCTTGATTTCTGGGCAATTCCTATTTGCAACAATCTTCGCAAGTGAATTTTCAAAACTAAAATCCAAGTTTTTAATGGTCGATGAAACCTTCTTCACCTGCATTTTTCTCTCTCCTTCCTGCAATTATAAGCCTGTAAGATATAAAAACTGTAGTCGAAAAATTGTGACAAAAAAGTTCAGGGAAATCCAACTTAACACGGAAGAGTGGGGTAATGAGTGAAACAGCGGTTTGCATGGTGATATTCAAGTGTGCAGAAAGTAATGTTTAAAAGCAAAAGCTAATTTCTGTCGTATTCGGTTTACAAACGTAAAGATGTGGAAACATGTCTGAACAAAAAAGCAGCTTATATGAAGAGGCGTTAAAACCACTGAAGAAGGCAGCGGCTGTGCTGAATTTAGAACCCGACGTTGTAGAGGTCTTAAGCAATCCAGAACGTATTGTAATCGTATCGATTCCTGTAAAAATGGATTCTGGAAAAATAAAGGTATTCACTGGCTACCGTGTGCGACATAACACATCCAGAGGTCCAGCAAAAGGTGGCATCCGCTACCATCCGGGAGTATGTCTGGACGAAGTTAAATCATTGGCATTTTGGATGAGTGTAAAAAATGGTGTTGTTGGCGTTCCGTATGGCGGTGGCAAAGGCGGAATTACATGTAATCCAAAAGAAATGTCGCAAGGCGAGCTTGAACGGTTAACAAGAGGCTATGCTACTGCGATAGCGAAGTTTGTTGGACCAGACCAAGACATTCCTGCACCTGATGTGGGAACAAATGCTCAGATTATGGGCTGGTTTGTTGATGAATACTGCAAGATTGCTGGGAAATGCGTTCCTGGAGTTATAACTGCTAAACCTTTGAGCATAGGCGGCTCTCGGGGAAGAGGAACCGCAACTGGTCGCGGAGCGTTCTTCGCTACATTGGAAGCCGTTAAGGCCTTCAACATACCATTAAGAGGAGCACGGGTTTCCATACAAGGATATGGTAACGTTGCCCGACCTATAGCTAAATATCTGTATGAATTAGGATGCAAAATCGTGGCAGTGAGTGATTCTGTAGGTGGCGCATATAATCCTGAAGGTATGAATCCTTTGGCACTTGCAGAATTTAAGGATAAAACGCGCACTGTGAAAGGTTTTCCAGGAAGCAAAGAAATAAGCACTATAGACCCAATCACCGTAGACTGCGACATACTCATTCCTGCAGCCTTAGAGAATCAAATAACCGAAAAGAACGTCAACGACGTCAAAGCAAAGCTTATAGTTGAAGAGGCAAACGGACCGACAACTCCCGAAGCAGACAAGATACTGCATGAAAAGGGTGTCAAAGTAATTCCAGATGTTCTAGCTAATGCTGGAGGGGTCACAGTAAGCTATTTCGAATGGGTTCAAAACCGCATGGGATACTACTGGAGCGACGAAGAGGTCGATGAAAAACTAAAACAAGCGATGACAAAAGCCTTCCAAGATGTTTACCAAACTGCACAGCAACATCAAATAGACATGCGCACAGCTGCGTATGTCACGGCAATTAGGAAAATTGTGGACGCAATGCAGGCATTAGGTCGCATGTAACTTCTCCCTTCTTTTTATGTTGAGCTTAAATCGTTGTTTTAGGAACTGCCTCTGCTGGGACTGGAAACCTTTGCGAATCTAAACTCTGTGATAACCATTGGGCACGATGTGAGAAGTTCTAAAAATGTTGTGTGTCCATTAGTTGTGATAGAAAACATTGTTATGTCAGCCCATCTTTTTTTTGGCATTTCTTCTGAATAGCATTTATTAGCAGTTTCTTTATTATGCTATGGAGGAGGCTTAGACGTTTGAGTTTTGAAATGTGGGCTGAAAAATATAGACCAAAAACATTGGGTGACATGGTTAACCAGAAAGAAATAGTTGAACGATTGAAAAGTTTTGTTAGATCAAGGAATGTGCCGCACTGCATTTTTGCTGGTCCACCTGGAACTGGAAAAACTACTGCTGCGCTTTGTGTGGCTAGAGACCTTTACGGTGACGCTTACAGAGGACGTATTATGGAGTTGAATGCAAGTGATGCGCGTGGTATTAACGTGGTTAGGGAAACTGTGAAGACTTTTGCGAGGGTTCGGTCTATTGGTGAAATTCCGTTTAAAATAATGGTTTTGGATGAAGCGGATAACATGACTTCTGATGCGCAGCAGGCGTTGAGGCGTACGATGGAACGTTACACGGAAACATGCAGGTTCATTCTAATTGCGAATTACAGTGGAAAGATAATAGAACCCATCCAATCAAGATGTGCCCCCTTCCGCTTTATGTATCTTCCAAGAGAAGAACAAGACCGTTATTTGAGGTTAATAGCTGAAAAGGAAGGATTAAACCTTTTAGACGAGGGTTTAAACGCTATCTTCGAAGTTTGCAGCGGAGACCTAAGAAGAGCGATAAACAATTTGCAGGCAGCCGCCTCTCTGAATAAGCCTATCGATGCGAAGGTTGTTTATTCGATTGCTGGTAAGGCGAATCCTGCGGACGTAAGGAAATTGATAGAGATAGCCATGAATGGTGATTTCTTGGAAGCGAGAAAGCAATTGCGTAACATGATTCGAAAATATGGGGTGGCGGGAAGCGATATAATTCGTCAAATCCACACGGAAATTTTCAGGTCAGACATTCCTGAACTTTGGAAGATAAAGCTCGCCGACGTTGTGGGTGAAATAGATTATAGGCTTGTTCAGGGTTCTGATGAAGAGGTTCAGTTAAGTGCACTTCTAGCTAGACTTGTTGAAGCCAGCTACGAATTGGGAAAGAAGATTTAGGTGCAAAAGTGTGTACGCTGTTTGGGTTGTTGAGCACAAACCAAAATCTCTAAACGAGGTCGTTGGCAACAGGGATGCCATCCAAAAGTTTGCTAATTGGGTGAAGTCTTGGGAAAAAGGCGTCCCTAAAAAGAGGGCTGCTTTTCTCTATGGACCGCCAGGTATCGGAAAAACCGTTACGGTTGAAGCCTTGGCTAACGATTTCCATATGGAGTTTGTGGAGAAGAACGCGAGTGATTACAGAACAGAAGACGCCGTGAAACGTTTTGCAGGGTTAGCTTCGCAATATGGGTCGCTCTTTGGCGGGAAAAGAATTGTTTTGCTTGACGAATTGGATGGGTTGACGGGTACGGCAGACAGAGGTGGAGTCAAAGCGATGACTGGAATTGTGAAGACAGCCCAGTGTCCAGTGGTTTTGATAGCTAATAATGCTTATAACCCGCGTTTTTCAACTCTTCGCAACTACTGCCTTCTAATAGAGTTTAAGAAGCCACCAACGAGCGAAGTGATGAAACATTTGAAACGGATATGTTTGCGTGAGGCAATTGAAGTTGAAGAAAACGCTCTAAAGTTTATTGCTCAACGTTCGCAGGGTGACGTCCGCTCAGCAGTCAATGATTTTCAGGCTTTGGCTCAAGGCAAGAAGAAGCTGACTTATGATGATGTTTCTTGGCTTGGTTACCGCGACAGGCGAGAGAAAATCTTCACAGTGTTGAGAATGATTATCTACGGAAAAACTTGTGTGGGCGCGAAAAGGGCGGTTGATATGGCTGATGTTGACATTGACATGCTTTTTGAGTGGATTTATGAAAACGTTCCTGCGCACTTGACTGATCCGCATGACTTGGTCAGAGCTATGGATGCTTTGTCGCTTGCGGATGTTTATCGTGGTAGAATTCGCTCTACTCAGAACTGGGGTTTCATTCGCTACGTAGTTGATTTCATGTCTGCTGGCGTGGCTATGGCGAGGCAGAACACTAAGGCTGGTGGTTGGATACCGTTTAAGTTTCCTGGGCGTATACGAATGTTATCTAGATCTAAGGCTGAACGAGCAATGCGACTGAAGATCGGACGCAAAATCAAGCGTAAATGTCACATTTCAGCCGTTAGAGCCTCAAAAGAGATTCTACCCTATCTGAGAATCATCTTCAAAAACAATGCGGATATGGCTGTTGGACTTGCAAAATGGCTTGATCTAGAACCTGAGATGATTGAATATTTAGCCGGAACCAAGAAAAAAGCAGAAGCGATCACTCAGCTTATAGGATGAAACCTTAAACTCTGATCTTCTGAGACGCTAGACCCCCCTTATATATAGGCGCTGACGGTTGTGAGATGTTGAAAACCTAGGGGGTCTATCTTTTTTGTTTGCGTGGAAAAATCGCCAAAGTTCGAGGTTGTTTTAGTGTATTTTGCTTCCTTCAGCGATGTCTTTTTCTGGCTTTAAGCATACAACGTTTCCTTTTTCGTCTTCTGCAGCCAAAATCATGCATTGAGATTCTACACCCATGAACTTTCTCCGCTGAAGATTCAATACAAAACCATACTTGTTACCCGCCAAGTCCTCCGGCTTATACCATTGTGAAAGCCCCGCAACCGCTTGCCTCTTTTCAGTTCCAAAATCCACAATCATTCTTATGAGATTTCGTGAACCCGGAATCTGATTTACCTCTAAAACCTTTCCAACACGCATATCTAATTTCTGAAACTCTTGGAACGAGATTTCCATGTGGCAACACCATTTTTCAAAATCCATCAGTATAAGCTATTAAGTTTTGCGCATCTTCCTTCTACGTTTTATTTTTTCAACGGTTTTTGCGACTCCTTCCCAGCCTTCGACAGACTTCGAATGAACTATTTCGAAAGCCTCCTTCGAAGTCAACCCACGCAGTTCCTCACCAACCGCTCTTCGCGTAAGATATACTGCTGCATTCAAAACTTTCCCGTTCAACCTCGAATCCATCAAATCCGCCAAATGACAAATCAAAGCCTCAACAGTGCGCGGTCTAATTGGACCGTAGTCTCCATGATGAGCGGACACCACGTGAATCAATTCTAACGGAAAGTCTCTTCGAACAAGCTCTGAAGTCACAAGAGATAAATGATCCAAGTAATCAGCTAAACGGGATGAGCTGTAACTTCCATTTTCCTTCACAATGTACGTAGTGGGCTTAAAAATATCATGTAACAGCACACCGGCTATAACAAGGTCACGGTTGACTTTTCCGCGGTAAATTTTCTCCACAGACTTGCACATTGCAAATGCGAGGTTAGCTGTTGAAACAACATGTTCGATGTAACCGCCAGGATAGCAATGATGATGGGACAATCCAGCTGGCGAAACATCAAGGGGCAAGCCTGAAAACTTCTTTCCGTTTATTTCAAACGTTGGGTCTTCCAGCAATTCAACAACTTTTTGCCGAAGTTTATCATCGCGAATTTTATCCGCTAATGCTTTCAGTCTTGGATGAAGCAATTTACATTTCACTCCCTATTTGTTAACTGCTGAAGCGATATTGATTTTTCGTTTTTCTGCAGTTGCTATCTGATGAGCCTTCAAGATTGGTTCAGGAATACGACTGTGACATATACAATGCCTAACGATTTTAACTGCTGTTTCCAACGAAACCATGTGCCCAACGCTAACATAAACAGGTTTACATCCACATTTCGTCCTAACTACTGCACCGATAACTTCGTCTTCATGTCTAAGCAATGCAAGATCCTTTTGACTCATTGCATCTTCAACCTCACCGAACAGCCTGCCTTTAGCAACACCTATCGTTGGTTTCCCTATCACGAGTCCCAGATGGCTTGCAAATCCACATCGATAGGGATGTGCGAAACCATGGGCATCAACAAGAAAGACATCGGGCTGCAAATGCAACTTTTTGATGCATAGGACTGTTGGCGGAGTCTCTCTAAAGGAAAGCAGTGTCGGAACATACGGAAAACGAGCCTTATAAAGCACAGTTTTTGATTCCACAAGTTCTAGAGAGGCATAATCCAAAACTGCCACGGCGCCAACAGCCAAGTCTTTCACGTAGGCAACATCAACACCTGCAACAAAACGGATTTTTTCTGGCAGCACATCCTCAAGTACAATCTGTTTAGACAATTTCAACTGCGTTTCATGTGCCTTTTCAATGGAAAAGTTAGGCTTTAGTTTGACAGTACCCATTCTTTTCTACTCATTTGCTCTTCTCACAGCTTATCTTTCTCTTTTTTGCCATTTTCTCAAAACGCTTCAAATGTTTTTCCAGCGCGCTTCTCCGCGCCTCTTGTGTTACGTCTCCTCGTGTAGTTTCGATAATCCTTCTTGCAATGTCGCATTTTCTTCTAAGTCCTGGAACAAGCATGTAAGCCTCATCCATACCCATAAGCTCTGTGTATATTTCATCCATTATTTGCAAGCATTTTTCAGCCTTTTCTACATCTGCCTCACGCAAAGCATCCAATGCTAAGCGTCTACATTCTCCTATAACATCGGCTAGTCCAAGCACATAATCAACCGAAGGCACATTGATCTCCTCCGGCGTTATGAACCTTGATTCTTGGATTAAGTTTAGAAATATGTTGGCTTCAGAGTATTCTTGCCGCGCAGCGTTAAACAAGCCACTGTAAATAATCTCTGGATATTTGGTCGAAGCGTCATTAAGCCTCAAAATGATTTCCTTTGCTTTCTTGATGAGCTTTTTTGCTTCGCCAAATCTTTTCTGATGAATGAGCAGTATTGCTTGCTTAGAAAGACGTGTTGCCTTTCGCATGTCTTTTTGAGCTTTTTCCCGCACTTTCTCTTTTTCTTTTAACTCCTTTCTTATTTTGTTCAAAAGAGTTTTCAAAGAGGGCATAAGCTTACCATCCTGTTACACTAGAAGTAGACATGCAAGTATTTTATAGTATTGTTTAACAAATTGACCAAAAATTCAGAATCTTCTTCCTTTTGTAAAAGACTACTCTTCTAAAAGAAAAAATCATCTGTAAATGGACGGCTTCTTGGTTGTCGGAGTTCTTAGTCGGTCTCTTCTTCTACTGGTGGTTCCCATTTGTTTACGAGCAGCTTTTTAGCGCCGCCAGGTTTGAACACCACGTTAACGAATATGGAGTCCGCGCCTTTGAATGGGAACATGCTGTCTTCGGCTAAGCTCTTCGGTAGGTAGATTAAGTATTTGCCGTCTTTTCTTCTGAACAGGCGTCCTCTTCCTTCGCTGACCACTTTGGCAACACCTAGCTTAATTTGAGGTTTAAAGCCTCGGACTGAAAGTTGAGCAAAAGGGTTATTTAACCTTTGTTATGATCTGAGACAAGTAACTGGAATCCGAAGTTGAATTTGAACCTGAAAACTGAATCATTTTCAAACTAAACTCAATTATCAGCAAATTTGATGGGCTTTTCAAGTCTGCTCAGTAACACAACTCGGCTTTCCTTTGATTCATCAATCATGTTGTAACCTGTCTCTTTTCCCAACCGCGTTGCGAAATCACGTATTTCCTTGTGACTCGGCATGTTCTCGTAGTTCAACCGTAGCCTAGAAAACCCAACGTGAACGTAAGCCTTAGGCTCAACGTATGTCGAATTAGCCTTTTCAACTAGTTTAGCGTAGGCTTCAGCGTTTTTCATGTTGAGATTACGCACAGATGTTATTCGAATGACTGTTGGACATTTGAAGCTGGGCAAGAGCTCTAGGGTTTCGTTAAGTTTTTCCCAGGCTTTCGGGATCTGTGGGCGGCAAACCTGTTTATATGTTTCTTTGTTTGGGGCACAAACCGAAATGTAGAGTTGTGTAGGTTCTTCGCTTAAATTCGCCAATGCTGAAGGTACTGTTCCATTAGACACTAGAAACGTGGTGAATCCTCTTCTATGGAATGCTTGGATCAGTTCCCCTATTGGCTTGTAGAGTGTAGGTTCACCTGTTAGGCTTATGGCTGCATGTTTAGGCTTTAAAGCTTCTTTGAGTTTTTTCTGGTTTGTTTTAGGGTTTCCTTTGTATCCGCTTAATATTTTAAGTTGCGCCTTGATGCTTCCTTCAACAATTTCTTCTGGGGAATCCCATTTTGGCATTTTCATTTCGTTCCACGTTATTCCCAAGTCGCCGCTCTGGGCTCTCCAGCAGAATAGGCATTGTTGTGTGCAGTAAAAAAGAGCGGGTGTCATCTGTATGCATTGATGCGTTTTTATTCCGTAAAACTTCTGTTTGTAGCATGGTCTGTCATGAATCAATGTTTCGTAGAGCCATCTACACCTTTTAACAGCCGAGTGTTTGCCTACAAGGTGATATTTTTGCTTCTTCAATGCTTGTATAAGCGAAGACGGAACCAGAGTCTCCAAGACATCACTTTCCCAAGTTATACTTGCTTTTCGAAACATAAGATAATGAACTGTTTTATAAAAACACGCTTCATTTTTGAAAGTTGTTCATACAAGTTCATAGAGATGATTTCAGGAATATGCGTTTGGATAGTGAAGTTTGAGTGTTTTTCTTATTTCTATGCATAGGTGACATTTGTTGATGTATTGTTCTTCTTGGAATTGATAGTTGCGTGCTTCAGGAAGTTTCAGCAGTCCTGTGGGTCCTTCTTCTACCAAAATTCTGGTGATTGGATTTGTTCGCCAGTCGTACTCTGTTATCAGCTGTCTCAGTGGTACGCTTTTTGCATTTCCAATCGGTAAGTTCCAGCATATGTCTGCTGACCCTGAGGGTTCGATGGTGATGCTTTCTGGGTTTGTCAGCGTATTACCTTCTAATGGTTCCTGTTCGCAAGGTCCGTACAATGTTGTTGGTTGAAAATAGTGACGCAGATTTTGTGTCGCACGTCCTGCTGGTACGATCTTGAACGTGTTAGCGTGTATTCCTACGGGCTGTAGTGTTTTTAGTATTTGAGCGGTTTTCTTGTCATATTTGTTTGTGGCGTTTATGGATTCGATTAGGGCAACGTTCCACTTGACGTTTTCTATGTCTGCTTTGAGTGAAGCCAATGCAGCGTTTCGCGGATATTCGAGCGGTATAAATTGAAGATGGAATGCGTCCACGCTTATGTTAATGGTGTTGAGACCTGCAGTTTTCAACTTCATGGCTAGTTTTTCAGCGGTTGCCTTGTTTTTGCCCCAGATTCCGTTTGTTATCATGTCGATCTTTGGTATCCTGAACTGGCTGGCTTTCTTGAATATGGCTATTACACGTTTTGGATAGAGCATTGGTTCTCCGCCGAATATCATGAATGATTCTAAGTCTGAGACAGCAGTTGTCTCAGCCAAATAGTTGTACGCATCTTTAACCTGCATGACCCCTTTTCTTAGTGGGGAAGCGTCGGCTTGGCAGTGAATGCATTGAGAATTGCATTTTCTGGTCAGTGTGAACTCTAAGCGATTAAGTTTCATCTTGCTCTGTAATTAGAACAAAACAATGTAATAAACTGTCGTCAAAAGGAGCACACGCAAATTTATCTTGCTTCTATTGCTCAACTTCTACCTCCTAGGTTTTCAGATGCGATTGTTTCAAATTGCGTTTCAAGAACAGAATGTCAAGATGGCTTAGGTTGCGTTAGATTTCGGTGGGTGAAGGTTGTGGAAAGTTGGGAAAGGTGGGACAAGGTTTGTCTTTGTTACGTGATGTGAAGTTTCTTGCTAGGTGCAGAGGACTAATAGTGTTCAGATGCCAGTATTGGCCAGGTAGAATCACAGGCTTGAGCTAGATGAGGTTTTCAGCTTCACGTTCGCTGTTCTGAAAAGCTTCGGAGTGAAAGCTTAGAGAGAGCGCACTAATCTGAAAGCTGGATTCTGTGGTATGCAATAACGCGGGTATTCTTTCTATGGTAGTTGGAAGATTTCTTTTGCATTTTTTGTGGTTGCTTCAGCCAGTTCATGTACAGAGATTCCCCTAAGGTCTGCAATTTTCTTGGCTATGAGAGGCAGGAATGCTGGTTCGTTTCGTTTTCCCCTCATGTCTTGAGGGGCAAGCCAGGGACTGTCGGTTTCAAGAAGAATCTTGTTCAGATCTGAAGATTTGGCAATTTCGTGGAGTTTGTGAGAGTTAGGGAATGTGACAGGTCCTGCAAAGGATATGCAAAAACCAGACTTGATGCATTGCTGAGCCATCTCTGTGCTTCCTGAGAAGCAGTGCATTATCCCATTTATTTTTCGTTTGAATTTTGAAAGCATTTCAAGAGTGTCGGCGTGAGCTTCCCTGTCGTGGATTACAACTGGCAATCCTTGCTCTTCGGCTAGAAACAGTTGAGCTTCAAAGGCTTTCTTCTGAGCTTCTCTAGGGGACAGGTTTCGATAGTAGTCCAGTCCGATCTCTCCGATAGCTACAACCTTGGGATTTTCAGAGAGTTTCCTCAGCACGTTCAGAACATTTTGATCCAGCTGACTGGCGTTATGAGGATGAATTCCTACCGTTGCATAAACCCCTTCGTGCTTCTCGGCTAATCTAACAGCCTCTCTGCTACCGTCAACGTCAAATCCAATGTTCACAATACACTCTACGCCAACCTTCCTCGCTCGATCTATCACCTCTTCCCTGTCCTTGTCAAAACTCGCCCACTGAAGATGAGCATGAGTATCAACCAGCATTTTCAGCCTTCCTAACACCTAACCTTTACGCACTATTAGTTCACGCTTTTCTATTTGTAGATTCTCTTTAATATTCACAAGGCTAGAAGAGTGATCCACCTCGAAGGTTTTTTTGTCCAAAGTCAGAACTGGACCAGACTTTGTGGATTGATTCGGGTGTAAACCTTCCCTTGCTGTCTCGTTTTGAGAGAAGGTTGACCATTTTTGCTTCTTGAAGCCTTGGCTTGGCGTGTTTAAACTGGGACAGAACGTCCAGAAACTTCAAGATTTTATAGTCGGTGAATGGATATTTCAACTTCTACCAATTGGTTCCAATCTGACTATCATGACTAGCATACTTCATCTTCCCTCTGTTCTCCCAGCACCCAAAAAGAAAATCAACTCCATAGCAATTTCACCGTTTCGAAGTTTCGGGTTTTGAGCCAATGCCCCAAGCACAAACATTGTGGCAAAAGCACAACTCGGCTCCTTTTCTTTTCGTCCGCCAATCTGCCGTGTCTTTGCACCAGAATCCAACATCTCATCTATCCCCAACCGCCTTTCTAAACTGACTCATCGTCGCGAGTGTGATTTTCAACTTTCAAAACAATATTCAGCTTTCTGGAACTCGGCGCAAAGTTTAGCGACCTCTTTTTTGACGTTTTCTGGTTGTTCCTTGTCGATAATTTTTCTTTTTATTAGTTCAGCTATTTTCGACATTTCTCTTTCCTTCATTCCACGCCTCGTAACCTCGCAAGTGCCAATCCTAACACCACAATCAACAATTATGTTTGCACATTGAAGTTTTTCCGCTACGACTCTGCCCTTTTCAAAACCTCCATAATCTAACAACACCTGATGAGACTGGGTGAAACCCAAATGCTGGCAGGTAACTGGAAAGCCATAATCATACAAAGCTCCAGCCAAAGTTTTTGCATTACGTATCACCTGCTCTGCATAGGCTTTACCAAATTTTTTCGTTTCAGCCAATGCCAAGGTCAACGCTGCTATGCGGTTCCAGTGGGCGTTGTCCACAAAAGTCGGATAAATCTTCGCTTTCGTGATTTCTCCATGCTCTTTATCTGCCAAAATTATGCCTCCTTGCGGTCCAAACAGGGTTTTATGAGTTGAGCCGAAAAGCGCAGATGCTCCTTCTTTTAATGGATCTTGAAAATGTTCGCCAGCAATCAAGCCCATGACATGAGAGCCATCAAATCCTACATGCGCACCGTTTTCATGAGCAACTTCAGTCAACTCCCTAACTGGGTGTGGAAAGGTAATTAGACTTGCGCCAAAAATCACGATTTTAGGCTTGACACGTGTTATGGCTCCTTTTGCTTCTTCAACCTTTATGTTCATGTCATGCTTGGAAAAAGGAAAAGGCACAGCTTTAAGGCTGAAGAGTCCAGCTAAGCCGTCTTTCCACATTCCGGGATATCCGCCATCTTCAGGAGAAATACACATAAGCACATCATTGGGCTTTACGAAACTAGCTATGAAAATTAAATCAGCAATATGCCCAGAAAGAGGACGCAAGTCTGCGGTCTCAGCTCCGAAAACGTCTTTCGCGATTTCTTCGCCATACTGCTCAATGTTGTCTATGAAGCGTGTTCCCATGTAGAAGCGGTCTCTAGCGGTGTAGCGGTGGGCAAGGTCTGAGGAGAGAAGTCCTCGAACAGCTGGGCTCATAACGTTCTCGGAGGGAATGAGGTTTAAGCATTGTTTTCCACGCCACTCCTCATGCTTCTTAACGAGACCTAAAATTTCATCAATCATACCTAAATCATCACGGTTTAAGCAATAACTTAATCTTTACACATTTAGGTTTCTCTGCTAGAACAAGGTTGTGTCATAAAAGGTAAAGTTTACAACATTCCAAAGTGGAGATGTCTCCCGCAAAATCCTTTTTTCTGCTTTTGTAGTGTTGCATGTTACTTTCTAGCCAGTTTGTCCATTATGGTCCCAAAAAACCGTGCCACTTGAACACCTACTGGAAGTCCGAGAAGCAAGCTTTTGAGACTAACCGAGTAGTAATAAGCAGTGTTAGGTTCAAGGTTTTTGGTTTCTTCAAGCCAAGTACGAAAGTTTTTGACTTCTCTTTCAACTTTTATCTGTAGTTCTCTTTTAGCCTTGAGATCTGTCTTGGCGAAGTTCTCTCTGCGTATCCTAATAGTATCGGCAATAATTCTCTGGCTGTATTCCTCGTATAGTTCAAAGCTTTTCAGGTGGCTCTCTTCAATATCGTATGATTCAAGCTCGGTCACGAACTCTCCTGTTTTCGATTGCATGAACGAGGCTTTCTGGTCTCAGTATATCTTGCTTATGAATTTTCTATTCATATTCAGCTTCCATGCAAAGACAACTAGTCAACCATGTCCGCGCTAGTAGCCTATAACTGAGTTGCCCACTTTTAGAGGTGCCTAGGGTCTGTTTGTAGTGCTGAGAGCTGGGTTTGAACCTATGTCAAATGGGGGCATCTCTCGCATTTCCCTTTATTCTATGTCTCCATACTGAGAAGCAAGAACGTATGCTAATCAAAGAGTCTCGCTTGTGATCTCAAATTTGTCGTTTCTCTCAGTCATTTCGTGGATCTTCCCTATTGAAGCAAACAACCACTTTCTTGTCTTCTCATCTTCTTTGAATGAGAAATAGAGCGGTGGATTCAGCTGTATGAGTCTGTCTTTTGTCCCAAGCTGTTCAATCTTTTCATCAACAGACAGTGAAATGATTTCTCCTAGAATGAGGCAACTTGAACCAATGGGCTTTGTCCAAAGCACCTTACATTCTACATGAGCCTTACATTCCTTTATTCTAGGAGGTTTCACCTTTTCGGAGGGAAAAACCGTCAGACTTGCCTTTTCTAACTCACTGATTCCATATGGAAAATGCTTGCTGGTTATCCATATTTGTTTCAGTAGATCCACGCTTGGGAAATTAAGGACAAATTCTTTCGTTTCCAGAACATTCCGGTAGGTGTCACGTTTCATGTTTGTTGAAAAGAGCACTCGTGGCGGGTTGTAGTCAACAATTGAGAACCAACTATATGGCGCTGCGTTGATTGATCCATCTTTTCCAACAGTTGTTATTATTATGGCTGGCTTCAGATTCAGTAACGTTAAAACTTCACTTCCTATGGGCAAACTGATGAAATTCGCCAAGGCACGCACCTGTCTTTTATTCAGTTAAAAGAAGGTTATAAGAGTGATCTGAATACCTGAATCGCGTACGTTGCAGGATGGGCACTAGATTGAAAGGTAAAGTTTAAAATGCTCCCAGTATTAGAAGTGTTCACAAAC
>JACUTN010000103.1 GCA_014859805.1 Candidatus Bathyarchaeota archaeon | reverse complement strand
GAAAAAGAGATAGAAAGAAAAATCAAGGAGAAACTTGCAGAGAAAGGCTTAACAGAGGAAGAAGAATAGTCTGTCTTCTCTCATTTTTGGTGAAAAAATGAAAATCTCAACTATATTGAAAGGAGGACTACATCTGTCAAAACTAGTTTTGGATCTGTTTCTTATTTGGTTGACTTTGGGCTGGAAGGTTAGGAAGGCAAGAAATGCCTTCGAAAAGCAACTTGTAAAAAGCGGAATGCCAAAGGAGGCTGCCAAAAAACTCGCAAAGAAGTACTCTTCCGTAAAGGACGAAGTCATGAAGCAACTTTGGAGTTCCGTTGGAAAGCTTAGACAATGAAGTCTGAGTAAACTTGAGAACAGCAAAGCGAAGAAAAAGTTGTTGTATACCCTTGTTTTTCTGCGAATCTTATTGCTTCTTCTGTTGGAAATGCTATAGCGTTTACTCCAGCCTTTAAAGCCAGAATATCTGTCTCTATTCGATGTTTTCCTTTTGGTCGCATGCATCCGAGGGCTAAAGGTGTTTTTGGAAACATTAATCTTGCAGTTGCTATGATTTTTGCTATTTCTGTTGGTTTTGGCGGCGTAACATTTTCCATTTCTGTTCCATGTATGGGCATAAACGCGATGATGACTAAGGCTGAAGGCTGATAATTCGAAATCATTTTTAGAGCGTGGAGTTCGCCCTTTAATTTTCCGTAGTGAAGCCCGACAATAACATGAGGGACAAAGGCAACACCAGCCTCATGCAGAGCCCTTAAGGAATCTTCGTAAGCTTCAACGGTTACATTCAGCCTGTAAATCTCTCTTATCGTTTCATCTGAGCCGATTACGTCTATTAACACCGCGTCAACCCCAGCATCTCTAAGCCTCTTGGCTGTATTGAAGTTGATCATGCCTGTGTGAACGATTACAGTCAAACCTAATTCGCGTTTAACCTTCTCAATCATGTGGATAAATTTTCCAAGGGGAACAGAACCGTCTGGTAAGCATCCGCCACTTATTAGGCAGCCTAAAGCTCTCTTACGTTTGAGCTGCGTACACAACTCAAAAAGTTTTTCAGGCGTAGTGGCTGAATACATGGTGTTCAAGACTGTTCCGCCGCAATGTTTGCATTTTAATGCGCAGCTTCTCCCAGTGATTGAGATTGTTGGGAAATCTGTCGGTGAAGAATGGCAATGGCTTGTTTTGTAATACATGAAACTTGGAGCATAGAAGTGAATTTTCTCGCCGAAGTTTTTCCGTCTGACCTCTTCAGCGTCTTTCAGGTGTTCTTTAAGCTCTTTTTCACCATTTGTATCGAAAACATTTTTCATGTGATTCTCGATGTCCTTGTTATTCAATGTTAATCCTCTTGTAACAAATATTAGGCTAATTCCCCAATTTAATATATCTAAAGTGTGTTGATATGCCCGTTGAAGAGAAAATGCCTGAGAGGATCCGTGTTTCCTTAGGCTCTGCCATGGTTCTTAAACTTCTAAAAGGAAAACTTGATGCCATGCCTACAACCGCTTATTTGCTGACTTACAGGAGAGGTAAATGTAGTGCAAATTGCGGTTTTTGTCCCCAAGCTAGAGGAAGCCACGGGAGAGCTGACATGCTTTCTAGGGTTTCGTGGCCTGTTTTACCAACAAAGCATGTGCTTGATAGAATAGAGAGAGCTGTTAAAGACGGTCAAACAAGGCGTATCTGTCTTCAAGCATTGAACTATCCAGAAGTTTTTGCTGATCTTTTGGCTTTTGTGAAGGCAATCTGTTCACGTGTCAAGGTTCCTGTTTCGATTTCGTGTCAACCATTGAACAGTGAAAACATGCGTCGGTTAGCAGAGGCTGGAGCGGAAAGGATAGGCATACCGTTGGACGCGGCGACTGAGAAAATTTTCAATAAGGTCAAAGGTTGTTTTGTTGGAGGTCCATACGTTTGGAGAGAACAAATTGAGCTGCTGAGTGAAGCTGTAAAGATTTTTGGAGAGGATAAAGTCAGCACGCATTTAATTGTTGGATTGGGAGAAACTGAAATGGAAATGGTTGAAACAATTCAAAAATGTGTGGATATGGGGGTTCTTCCAGCATTGTTTGCATTCACACCGATCTCGGGAACGGCTCTAGAAAACAATCCTCAACCGCCAGTTCCAGCATATAGACGCGTTCAGCTTGCTAGACACCTGATTTTCCACGGAATTGCAAGGTATGAAAACATGTATTTTGACGAGAAAGACTGCGTACGCGATTTCGGCGCTAACAAAGAAGTTTTGACTGGGATAATTCGAACGGGCGAGCCCTTTCTTACTTCTGGATGTCCAGATTGCAACCGCCCATACTACAACGAGAAGCCGAGGGGCCCGATTTATAATTATCCTAGACCTTTGGCAAAAGAGGAAACAGTGCAAATAATGAAAGTATTCTAAGTTTTAGGGATTTTCGGTTTTTGCCGTGTAACCTTTTCAACTATTTTCCAGAAGTCCTCTTCTGTTAAGCCCTTCCGCATTTCCCTCAACAACTTCTTAATCTGATAAAACGTCATTAACATCTCACCCTTGTCCAAGTTTTCCTGCCTCCTCCTTATCCTCCTAACTATCTCATCCACCTGCCTCGGAGTTACCTTAATCCCTGCCAGTTCCAAACGATTCTCAACCAGATACTTCCCTGTCTGTCTGCCCAAAAAAAACGTTGTTTCTCTTCCAATCATTTTCGGTGGAAACGGTTCATAAATGAGCGGATGAGCCAACATGCCGTGAATATGCTGGTCCGAAGCATGCGAAAAAACGTTCTCACCCACTATTGGCTTGTGAAATTGTATGGGCAACGCAAAGCTTTTCTCAGCCTGTTGACTGAGTCTATAAAGTTTTTTTGCATTCACGCCCGTGTCTACGTCGTAAAGCAATTCCAAGGCTGCAACAACCTCTTCCATTGGCGCAAGCCCCGCCCTTTCGCCGAATCCAGCCACACAAGTCTGCGCATAACTCACACCTTCCTCTACGGCTGCCAGCGTGTTTGCCGTCGCCATGCCGAAGTCGTTGTGACATCTAATAGCGAATGGAACATCTTTGTTAACCAGTTGAGAGAGTCCTTTTCTAACATGGGAAATAAGATAATGCATTGACAAAGGTCTCAAGAAACCAACGGTGTCTGCAATCACTAAACGATCTGCTCCAGCATTTACCGCTGCCTCAAAAATCTGCAGAATTTCCTGAAGAGGCGTCCTAGAGGCGTCCTCAAGCACAAAGTTCACATCTATGCCGTGTTTTTTGGCGTATTCGATGCAGTCAACGGTTTTTTCTAAAACCTCATCCTTACCCGTTTTCAGCATGTATTGCAGGTTCAACTCATTAAAAGGTGTAAAAACTGAAATTTCGCTTATGCCACATCCCAAGCAGGCATCTATGTCGCTTCTAATTATGCGTGCTGAAGCAGCTATGCTTGCTTGCTTGAAGGTCTCGTTTGAAATTCTTCTAACGTCTTTCTTGTCCTCTTCAGAGAACCCGGGAAAACCAACGTTTATTATAGCTACGCCTATCTCATCCATTATTTTAGCAAGCTTAACCTTCTCAACATAAGTTAGAAAAACGGTTGGAGTTTGTTCACCTTCTCTCAGAGTTTCATCCCAAACGAAAACTTTTTTAGGAAGCTTTGGAGGCAAGCTCTTTCGGAAACGATTATAATTCGTTATTAATCCTTGAGCCTCAAGTTTTCTGAATATGGTTTTTCTCATCTATACTTCCACCTAATCCTCAAGAACTCTGCACTCTATTTTTGCACACCTTCATATAAAAATTACACATCCCAGCA
>JACUTN010000102.1 GCA_014859805.1 Candidatus Bathyarchaeota archaeon | reverse complement strand
GAGTTTCGGCATCAGACCTTTTGCTAAGATGTCTTTTTTGGGAATGAAGTACTCCAAAATGTCCGAAGGATGCTCTCGAGTTGCCTCAATCTCTGGGAAAGCACCTTCATGTTTAGCGCTAACGTTTTTCACATGGTCTGCTATTTCCACAAGTTCGTTCAGTCTGTTGTACGGTTGTCTCACAATGCTCTTGTAAGTTTCCACGATATGATGCTCGATGCGCACAATATCTTCGAAGCCAAAGTCTTTCCGTATATAAGCTGACAACTCAATGGTCTCATTGTTGACGGCATTTGAGAGGTTAAACCCAATCAGAGGTGTTGTCCCATCATCTCGGCTGAAGAGTTTTGCAGTCATCAACGTCCAAAAACACGCATAAGGATTGTCATTGCCAAGATAAACTGAAATCTTAAATTCCAAGTCAATTCCAAGTTTATGAAGCCAATAACCAAGCATCACGCTACCTATGTTTACATTCAAAACTTGTCGAATGCCGTATTCAGTATAGTAATAAAGGAATTCGTCAACCCACTTCAAAGCATATTCATTCGGCATTCCCACACCGCCAAAATAACCCGTGATGGTTTCTGGTCCTCCCAAATGAACGTTAATGGGTTTCCCGTCAGGTCCAGGCATGGTTCCTTTAGTATCTAACGTCTCCACGTACGAAGCACCTATGATCTGCATTGCAGCTGCAAACGCAAGTGGTTCATCATCCTCAACTTGCTCTTTCATGGAGCGAACACGGATGAAGCGACCAGGTATAATGTCCTGCTGTGCAATTCCCTTTTTTGTCTCCTCTATAAGCCACGAGAAAAAGTTGCATCCACTAATCTCTAGGGTTACAGCGAAAGACTCGTCAAACTTCATGGAATCAGCTTTTTCTCCCAAAATTTTCCTGCGATATTCCTGAATGGTTATAAATGCTTCGTTATCCCGCTGTTCGATTAGCCATTCAAGATCCTTCACGTAACGTGAATTTTTTCTCCGAAGGCGTTCCATGAGGTTTTCGAGTTTACGGGCTTCTCTGGCCTTGTGGTTGATCTCGTCAACGCCGCCATATTTCTCAACGACTTTTAGCAGACCATTTATAAGAGGGTTATCTTCTCTCAGAAGAAAATCGTTGATTTCCTTCAGATTTTCCTCTTTGATTCTTAATCTTTCTCTAAGGGCACTCACTAAACTGTCCTCCCGGATATTTGTATTGGAGTGTTAGGTGATTTAAGCGTTTTTTAAAAATCTAAGGTCTAGATGATGCTCACTCGATTTGGGAAACAGCATAGCTAACGGGTGATTTTCCTATTTTTCAAGAAGTGGTTGTTGTCAAAATTCTGTCTTAACTTTTCTTCTTGTTCTTCCCCGCGCGCGCCAAGCGTGTAACAACAAGATGAGGAATGAAAAATGAAAAGAATAGATTTAAAGAGAAGGTACACCTCAAAAAGTTCTCCGTAGCAAGTTACTCACATCATTCAAGAGCGCGCTCAGGATTGGAGCTGAGCCTAGGTCAACATCAAATTCACAAGTTTCCGGAAAAGGATTACCTGACACTTTTCTGACTTATGATGAGCTTCGAAAAATGAATGCTCAATTGCTGAAAATGGAAATGCAAAAAGCTGAAGCAATGCGGCTTATTCGGGAGAAAACTCGTTGCGTCTAAGATCAACAAATGTCTTTCAATAATCTCCCCTTTTTTTAACTCTTCTAGCTCTATTTTCTAAATTTTTAAATTCAAAACTTAAATGATACAAGAGATATGGTTAACTAAAAGGCGGGAAAAGCATGTTTAAACCTGAGGGAATTTTGCCAGCTTTGGTTACTCCTTTCACGGATGATGGAAAGGCGGTAGATGAGGAAAGACTGCGAGCTTTGGTTAGCCATTGCATCGAGTTAGGCGTTTACGGGGTTGTTCCATGCGGCACAACGGGCGAGTTTGTGAACTTGACAACAGAAGAGAAAAAAAAGGTTATTGACGTAGTTATGGACGAAGTCAACGGCAAAGTTTCAGTGGTGGTAGGTACAGGGGCTAGTGGAACAGATCAAGCTTTGGAAATGACGAAATACGCGAAGGATGCAGGTGCAGACGCAGCCTTAATTGTTACCCCTTTTTACTTAAAACCTAAAGACCGTGGCATTTACCAACACTACCATGCGATTGCAAGTGAAGTAGACTTGCCGATAATTCTTTACAACATCCCACAATGCACAGGCGTTCAACTTTCTTGGCAGATGGTTGAAGATCTGGCTCAAATCCCAAACATTGTCGGTTTGAAAGACAGCAGCGGACAATTGAGTTACATTCTTGCCGTCTTGGAGAAGGTACGCGACAAAATCAACGTCATGTGTGGACACGACGAAGTCGTTGTTGCAGCACTAGCTGCTGGATGCTCAGGAGCAATTCTTGCAAGCGCAAATGTGATACCAGACATTTGGGTTCAAATCTACAATCACGTGAAAAACGGGGAACTGCAAAAAGCCCGTGAACTGCAATATAAAATACAGAAAATGGCACGCATAATTGCTGGAAGCGGAGCAGTAGGAACAAAGGCAGCCCTAAACATGATGAAAGTAAAAGTCGGACCAGTCAGAAAGCCACTGAGCATAGGCGGAGAATTAACATACGAGGCAAGGGAAGAGCTGCGAATAGAATTGGAGAAAACAGGGAAGATAAAGCCAAAAACCATAACCTTTGAAATCGGCGAAAAACCTGTAGAAGAACGTTTCAAAGCCATTGACGTAACACCGGAAATCATACGAGACTTCAACTTGCGTGTGGGGGAAGCTTTAGCTGGACAAGGTGCTGAAGTAGCCCACATTGACTTGCTTATCGGGAAGAAAGACGGACCTCTGGGCGAAGCCTTCGCAAAAGCTAAATCTACACCAACACCTGGACATGAACCATTACTAGCCATTTTGGAACCAAATCTAACGGTTAAGCCTGTAACATTGATAGTTCCAACGGTTACAATTAGGAGTATGCGTCAAGCAAGCATGGTTTATGGTCCTGCACAAACGGCAGTAGCAAAGGCAATCATTGACAGCGTTGCAGATGGAATAATTCCTAAAGAGGCTGCTGAAGAACTGATAATCATCGCTAACGTGTTCGTTCATCCAACAGCAGTTGACAGACAAAGAGTATACATAAACAATTACAAAGCTATGCGCCACGCCATCCGCAGGGCAATAGAAGGAAGACCCACAATAGACGAATTAATAGAAAACAAGGATAGGTCAAAACACCCCTTCAAATACACACCTTAGTGACTGAAGTTGTCAACTCAAAAAATAACTGAAGGCGACTACGTACTCCTTTACTTGAGCCGACGAAAAACATACCTCGTTAAAGTTGAAAAGGGCAAAACCTTCCACACACATAAAGGCTTCATAAAATTCGACGACATAATCGGAAAAGAATACGGCATCAGAGTTTTAAGCAACTTAGGAACCGAGTTCGCAGCGCTAAAACCTTTGCTACGAGATTACATTTTCAAATCTACGCGTAAAACCCAGATAACCTACCCGAAGGACGTAGCTCTAATGATTATGTTCAGCGGCATAGGTCCAGGAAGTTGCTTGGTAGAAGCTGGAACAGGCACGGGTGCGCTAACAACAGCTCTGGCTCATTATGTTAAACCAGATGGCAGAGTCTACAGCTACGAATTAAGGGAAGAATTCCTTGAGACTGCAAAGAAAAACTTGAAGCGTGCAGGCTTAATCGATTTTGTCGTATTGAAGAATAAGGACGTGACAGTTGGCATAGACGAAAGTGACGTTGACGCAGTTATATTGGACTTGGCAACTCCTTGGCTTGTTGTTCCACACGCTTACACTGCCCTGAAGCCTTGCGGAACAATAGTTTCATTCAGTCCAACAATGGACCA
>JACUTN010000101.1 GCA_014859805.1 Candidatus Bathyarchaeota archaeon | reverse complement strand
AGTAGTAAAGCTAGGCGATATTAAAAAGTGTCACAGAAATCCTCTGTTATTACCCATAGACTCAAGGCGGTCGCTTATTTAAGCACTTATCCGCCGCGAGAGTGCGGTATTGCGACGTTCACAAAAGATTTAGTTAATGGTATTGATGCACTTCACGAGTTTAAATCGCAAACAGTTATCGCAATAAATGAGAAAGAGACGATTTACAACTATGATAAAAGGGTTAAATGCCAGATTGAACAGGACTCAGCTGAGGATTACGTTCAAGCTGCTCGCTACGTCAATTCATCCAAAGCTGACTTGGTAAATCTCCAACATGAATTTGGTCTTTTTGGGGGAGACTGGGGAGAATATGTTAAATTGTTTCTGCAGAATCTTCAGAAACCTGTTGTAACTACGCTCCATACTATCGAGCCAGATTTTGAATTAAAGGCTCAAACTATTCTGAAATACATTGCTAATCATAGCGCGGCAATTATCGTTATGACGAAAAAGGCTCTTCAACTACTGGAAAATTATGACATTGGGCGTGAAAAAGTCACCGTTATCCCACATGGTTGTCCTAATGTCCCATTTGTTTCTAGCGAAAAGGTCAAACCCTCCTTGGGACTAGATGGCAGAATAGTTCTGTGCACGTTTGGATTGATTAACCCAGGCAAGGGTGTTGAATATGCTATTCAGGCTCTTCCTTCCATTGTTAAAAAAGAGCCAAGAGTTCTCTACCTCATACTTGGAGAAACTCATCCGGAAGTAAGGAAAATTGAGGGCGAACGTTATCGGATGAAACTGATGAGCATGGTCGATAAGCTCCAATTGGGAAAACACGTTAGATTTCACAATCGTTTTCTTTCCAAAGCAGAACTAATTAAATATCTTCTGGCAACAGACATCTACATCAGCCCCTACATCTCTCCGAGTCAGATAAGCAGTGGCACGCTTGTATACGCATTGGGAGCAGGCCGAGCCACAATATCGACCCCATACCTTCACGCCAGAGAACTCCTAGCTAATAACCGGGGACTATTCTGCAAGTTTAAGGATCCCGATTCCATTGCCGAATCTATAAGTGTTCTTCTGAAAAATGAAGGGTTAAGAAAAAAAATGGAGAAAAAAGTTTACGAGTACAGCAGAAAATTCGTTTGGCCAAATGTAGCAATGAGATACGCTAAATTGTTCAGGCAAGTCCTCAAAACTTAAGAGGAATATAACACATGGATCTTCCACCTATAAAACTGGATTTTCTAAAATCACTTACTGATGACACCGGTATCATCCAGCACGCAAAGTTTGCGACTCCGAAAAGAAAGGAAGGATACACCACTGATGATAATGCGCGCGCATTGATGGCATGCATTAAGTACCATCAGATCTATGATGGCTCGGAAGTAGAAAAACTGATAGACGTGTATTTAAGCTTTCTTCTCCATATGCAAAGACCAGATGGCAGGATGCATAATCTTCTCAGTTACCATCGACGGTTTGAAGACGAAGTAGGTTCAGAAGACTGCATGGGACGCGCCCTCTGGGCTTGTGGGTGCACCATGAGTTCCAACTTACACACGGAGAAAAAACTAATATCAAAGGAAATTTTTGACAAAGTTTTCCCATGGGTTCCTGACTTCAAATCACCTAGATCCAAGGCTTTTGCAATCCTGGGACTTTGCCACTATTACAAAGCCTATCCTCAAGATCAGAATGTCATCCTAAACATGAGGGCGTTGGCTGATCAACTTTTAGACAATTATAAACTTGAATCTTCTAGCGATTGGCGTTGGTTTGAATCTTATCTTACCTATGTTAATGGGCGGTTGCCCCAAGCCCTTTTTAAGGCGTATAAAAATACGAATGTTAAGAAATACCTTCAGGTAGCCAAGGAGTCTTTTGATTTTCTCTTGGGAGTGGGGATGATTGATGAAAAATTTGTCCCGGTTGGCAATAATGGTTGGTATAGGAAAGGACGGGAAAGAGCAATGTACGATCAGCAATCCATTGAAGCATCTTGCATGGTGGAAGCAGCACTTGATGCCTTTCGAGTGACTGGCGATGAAAAATATCGAAGAACGGCTGAAGATGTCTTTGATTGGTTTCTAGGAAAGAACTCTCAGGGCGTTGTAGTTTACAATCCGGAAACAGGTGGTTGTTATGATGGAATAACACCTGAAGGATTAAACCTAAACCAAGGCGCTGAATCCACTGTATCCTATCTTCTAGCACGCTTGGAATTGGCGGCTCTTAGAAAATCGGGCAGTTGATTTATTAAGGAAAACGCAAAATAAAGGTTAGAATGAAAATGGTGAAAGAAAGATGAAGGTTCGACATATAATGGTTGAAAACGTCGTAACCGCAAAAGAGGACAATACGATAAAAAATGCGATTGAGATGTTGTATAAGAAACATATAGGATCGATAGTTATAACTGATGATGAAGGAAAGTGTAAAGGAATTTTTACCGAGCGAGATGCCATTAGAGTTGTAGCCCAAAAGGTTGCTTTAGACGAACCTCTGAGGAATGTTATGACGAAAAATGTCATAACTATTCAGGAAGACGCTACATTCGAAGAGGCAAGAAGACGCATAATCTCACACGGAATCAGACACTTGCCGGTAGTGAATCAGAAAGGAAAAATGGTGGGTTTGCTGGCCATCAGAGACTTTTTAGATGAAGTTTTTGGAATAAAGTTTTCGAAACCACATTAGGAAATCAGAAAACTTTTGGATGAGTTTTTGGAATAAGGTTTTTGGGAATTAAGCATCATGAAGCGTTTTCAAGGTAATCCGATTCTTGAATCAATAGTGACTCATGAATGGGAGTCGAGAAGAGTATTCAATGCTGCCGCTTTTTTAGCGGACAAGCGTATTCATATTCTATACCGTGCTATGGGTGATGACGGTATTTCTCGTATTGGTTATGCTGCCACGTCAGATGGTTATTACATTAACGAACGTTTGCCATTACCTGTTTTTGAACCCATAAACGATGCAGAGAAGAATGGGTGTGAGGACCCTCGTTTGACTCTTTTGGATGACAAGTTGGTTATGGCTTATACTGCGTTGCAAGAATGTGATCATCATCTAATATATCAGATTTCGTTAACTTCAATTGCTGTTAAGGATTTTCTCACCAAACAATGGAAGTGGGCGGACCGGCGGTTACCTTTCCCGGGCATTCGTAACAAGGACGCAGTGATTTTTCCTAGAAGGATTGATGGGAAATATATTATGTTTCATCGCATTGAGCCCGATATTTGCAGCACTCGTTCTGATGATCTTCAGAGATGGTGCGATATCAAGTCTGTAATGAGGCCTAGGCTTAAGAATTGGGATTGTTGGAAGGTTGGTGCAGCTGGTCCACCGATAGAGCTTAACGAAGGTTGGCTCCTCATTTATCACGGAGTGAATTTTGAGAAGATATATTCTCTTGGCGTCGCACTGCTTGACAAGTATGATCCTGAAATTGTTCTTTACCGTTCTGAAAAACCTATATTAACACCTACTGAAGACTACGAACGCTTTGGCAAAGTGCCCAATGTGGTCTTTAGCTGCGGAAACATCTTGATGGACGACCAACTTCTAATCTACTATGGCGGCGCTGACAGTGTCCTATGTGTTGCCTCTTACGACCTAAGCGAGCTAGTCCCTAAAAAATAACGCATATTTTATTACACATGTTTTTTGCAGAGCAAAGCAAAAAAAGGGATTTTGCGGGAGAAATCTCCACTTTCAGTTTAAATAGTTTTTTAACATAATTTTTAAGTGTGTGTGCAGTTGTTGAGGGCCCACCCATTTGAAGCCAAATATAGTTTTGGGTTTTGATGATTTGAGGGAGGTTGAGTAGACGTTTTAGGATTTTGTTGAAGATTAAAAC
The DNA here is from genome assembly GCA_014859805.1 of Candidatus Bathyarchaeota archaeon. GTDB lineage: Archaea > Thermoproteota > Bathyarchaeia > Bathyarchaeales > Bathycorpusculaceae > SOJA01. The sequence goes on along the minus strand of JACUTN010000101.1, from coordinate 15 downwards.
ATAAAGTGTCAACAT
>JACUTN010000100.1 GCA_014859805.1 Candidatus Bathyarchaeota archaeon | reverse complement strand
CGAAAATTATTGCTAGCAGGGCTTGTCCCCAGTAGGCGTACCAGCCTCCGATCAAGTATGCTATGACTGGAACTAGAATTACGCATAAAGCCATTATGGATAGTAAACAATAGATTTTTTTCATCCCAGCCCCTCATCTTTCAATGAGTCGTATTTTAACTGGTTAACTGTTTAAAAGAATAATCCTCGCTTAGGTCAGTTTTCGTTGGTGAATTCAAGGATAAGAGGTGATATCGAACTATGAGACGTGGATGAGTTTGATCTTTCAAAGTCTTTGGACTTGCCATTTCCATTTTTTACGAGTCAGTAGATTTTAGATTGAAACATTCGATTTACTCTGGCTCGTTTTTGTTTTGCTGGCTTTTTCAAGAGTAAACGTCTTCGCATTAAGACTGTAATAACTGAGACCAGAATCAAGCTTATAATCCCTACGGCTACCAAATAAGGAATGCTACCAGTTCCGCTCAGTTGTTTTTTAGTGAAATAGATGGAGTGAATGTACTCCACAGGATCGTGAGGTGTATCAGACCATACCACAAAAAGGTTGTTTGCAGAGTCTATAGCCACGTTGGGATCGGCACAGTCACACACCTCTGCATGAGAAACGTAGTTAATCTTCACATTTTTAGAAAAGTCTATCGGATTACTTGAATAAGCGTAGTAAATGTCTCTGAAATGATAATAAGTTTCAAGCTGCTCTCTAAGGTCCTCCCAAAAAATGTGAATTCCGTCATTGCTATCAATGGCCATTGAAGGAGTGCCTTGACCAGTACGATACCCGAATTCTGCAGGTCTGTCATCGTTAACGCGGATGTTGGTGCAGAAAGATTGACCACCGTCGAAAGACAGTGCGAAATATATATCCCAAGTCCATCCATACTCTTCGCTATGACCTGCTCTACCGTCGGTCCAAACAACATATATATCTCCCTTATTGGAGATTTTAACCTCTTTTTTTCCGCGGTACCAGCTCTCTTCATCGTCATTCACTTTTGAAGGGGGTTCAAAGAAAGCGCCCTTGTTCAAAGATTTCGCCAGAAAGATGGTGCCGTCCGCCGTATAAACTACGTATATCGTCCCGTTTTTGCTTGTTGTGATCCATGGAAGGCTGTTATTTTTATGGGATTCGGGGTTCACTTTTACATTTTGGCCAAAGCTTTGTCCTCCATCTTGGGAAGCTGCAAAGTATATGTCAAAATTCGGGTTAGTCCTGTCGTCTTGCCATACCTCGTAAACGTTACTGTTATCTGCCTCTATATTGACCACGTAAGGGGTGCCATATTCTGCATATTCGGTGGACATTCCACCTTCGTTGTCGTTTACTTTGACATCTGTTCCGAACGAAGCTCCTCGATCAACAGAGCATGAAACATAGACGCAAGGCTTCCCAGTTCTGTTGTCCCACCACGTAACATAGATGTGTTCATTTTGTTGATCAACTGCAATGCTGGGAGAAGAATGCCAGACGGACAAACGGTTGTCATCGTTAACCTTAGCGCTGCTAGACCAGCTTTCTCCCCAGTCATGAGAATAGGCAAAATGAATTCCTGTTGACCAGATCTCGTTCTCGTAGCATATCCAAGAAAACCAAGCAACATAAACTCCCCCTTTCCCATCTGTAGCGACGACTGGATACCATTCATAAATTAAGCCATCGTCAGAGACTCTTATGCTCTCTCTGAAACCTTGTTTGTTTTGAGAGGAAAAACCAACAATACAAACTGGATACACTACTGCGCTGATGCAAATCACTGCCAATATCAACATTAATAAACGGTTTGCGTTCATTACTTTTTTCATCTTCGTTTACATCCGATTTTTGTTTTTCAGTTTAACATGGCTGAACTATATGGTTTTATCCTTTTAAAAATTATAAATCTCTGCAAACAGTCACCAGCGAACTTTTCCAAAATAAAGCGTGGACCCTATAGTCTGCAAGTCCTAGAAGGTTTTGATGGATATGCTCAAATTCAATGGATAACTGGTACTTCTGTGATGCGAAAATCTAATAATGTCTACTGAAATATCATCTCTTCATTAAGAATAGGAGGATCAATATTTGGAAGTTAGGAAGATAGCAGTTTTAGGTGCTGGCTTAATGGGTCATGGCATATGCCAAGTTGCAGCCCAAAACGGCGGATACGAAGTTAACATGAGGGACATTGAGCAACGCTTCTTAGACAGCGGCATGGCAATGATCAAAAAAAGCTTGCAAAAGTTTCAAAGCAAAGGTAAATTAACGGAAGAACAAGTTGCTGAAACTTTGAAGAAGATACACCCCATGCTGGATTTGAAAGAGACTGTTTCAGAAGCTGACCTTATAGTTGAGGCGGCACCAGAGAATGCTGAATTGAAAAAATCCATATTTAAAGAGGTTGACACGTTTGCGCCACCGCACGCTATTATCGCTTCAAACACTTCTTCCATAAGCATAACAGAATTAGGTTCAGCAACCAAACGTCCAGAGAAAATCTGTGGGATGCACTTCTTTAACCCGCCGCAACTGATGAAGCTCGTTGAAGTTGTTAAAGGAGCGAAAACTTCGGATGAAACAATACAGACAGTTTTGGATGTATCGCATAAGATGGGTAAAGAAACGGTTCTGGTTAAGAAAGATTGCCCAGGCTTTATTGTGAACCGCATACTAATTCCAGCGTTGAATGAGGCGGCGGCTTTGTATTGGGAGGGTATTGCTGACAGGGACGACATAGACAAGGCTATAAAGCTTGGATTGAACTGGCCTATGGGGCCTCTTATGCTCACGGACTACATTGGATCAGACACGATTTTGGCGATTGCAAATGTTCTAATGAAAGGAATAGACCCGAAGTTTCATCCGTGTCCAGGGCTCAAGCAGATGGTTAACGCTAGGCTTTTAGGAAGGAAAACTGGGAAAGGCTATTACGATTGGACACAAAAATAGGAGGAAATGCGAAATGGAGTTTAAATACATAATTTATGAAAAAAGCGAAGGAATAGCCACAATAACTCTGAACCGTCCAGAAGCATTGAACGCGTTTAGCAAAGAGGTTGTGGATGAAGTTTTGCAAGCTTTGGAAGACGTTAAAACTGATGGAAACGTACGGGTTGTTGTGTTGACTGGGGCTGGTGAAAAAGCGTTTTCTGCTGGCGCCGACATAAAAGAAATGAAGGGATTCACTGCGTTAAAAGCGAGAGCTCTGTCGCTTATGGGCGAAAGACTTTGCAGTGCTCTGGAAAATTTGGAGAAACCCGTTATTGCCGCGATAAATGGTTACGCTTTAGGCGGCGGCTTAGAAGTTGCCATGTCTTGCGACCTGCGCATAGCTTCGGAAAGAGCTCGTATGGGACAGACAGAAATTAACATCGGCTTAATCCCTGGTTGGGGTGGAACTCAAAGGCTTACACGTTTAATCGGGAGAACAAAGGCGAAAGAGCTTGTTTTCACTGGAAAAATGATTGACGCAAAAACTGCTGAACAGCTAGGCATCGTAAACATGGTTTTTCCAGCTGAAGAGTTCAGGGAAAAGGTGAGACAATTCGCAAAGGAACTAGCAGCTAAGGCTCCAGTAGCCCTCAGAGTTGCTAAGGCTTTGATTAACAAAGGCGCAGACATGAGTCTAGACTCTGCAATAGCACTGGAACGAGAAGGCTTCGGTGTCGTGGGTTCAACAGAAGACTTGCAAGAGGGCGTTTCAGCCTTTACGGAAAAAAGAAAACCAATATTCAAAGGCAAATAGAAGCCCTTCGCACCCTCTTTTTGAGCTTCTCCTTTTCTAGAAAGTGAATTTGCCTTTTTGCAAGCTCCGTTAACGATGCATCTTACCAAAAGTTATATGTGAAATAGAAGACTATGAGAATTTCCTACTAACGGGAGAGAAGATTGTTGCCTAATTTACGTGTGTTATTAAAAGACGAAGTTGGAAAGCGTGTACTTTTACTCGGCAA
>JACUTN010000099.1 GCA_014859805.1 Candidatus Bathyarchaeota archaeon | reverse complement strand
TGCAAGCGAAGAGAAGCTTTCTTTTTCAGACCATACTCCGGAGAAAAACTCTGCAAAAAATGTTTCGGCAAATCTGTTGAGGACAAAGTCAGGGCGACCGTTGCCAAGTATGATATGCTTACGTATAATGATCGGATAGCCGTTGCGGTTTCAGGCGGTAAAGACAGCTTAAGCTTACTGCATATTTTGGCTAAAGTTGAGCGAAGCTTTCCAAAGGCGTCGCTTGTTGCAGTTTCGGTTGACGAGGGAATCAGAGGATACCGCGATAAAGCCATAAAAATGGCAGCGGAAAACTGCAAAAAACTCAATGTAGAACACTTTATGGTTTCTTTTAAGGAGCTTTACGGCTGTACACAAGACGAGATTGTTGAGCGTCTGAAACGAAAAGAGAGCAGTGGATTAACACCATGCGCGTACTGTGGTGTTCTACGAAGGAAAGCATTAAACATCGCTGCAAGAGAAGTCAACGTAGATAAGGTTGCAACTGGCCACACATTGGATGATGAAACACAAACGATTCTGTTGAACATTCTTCACGGTGACCCATTAAGAATGGCAAGGGAGAAACCACTCACAGACAAGGTGCATCCGAAGCTTGTGCAGAGAATAAAGCCTTTCTGCGGAATTCCGGAAAGGGAAACAACCCTTTACGCCTATACTAAAAAAATAAGATTTCAAGACATGCTCTGCCCATACGCTTCAGAAGCCATGAGAAACCCCATACGCCTTTTTCTGAACAGAATGGAACACAAACATGCTGGAACAAAATTCACAATTTTCAAGTCAATCGAGAAGATTAGACCAGCAATAGAAAAGATTGTCAAAAAAGAAGAAATAAATGAATGTAGCAAATGTGGAGAACCAACAACTGAAAAAACGTGTAAAGCGTGCCAAATGCTGCAACAACTGGGAATGCTCTAGTGGCCGTTTCACGTTCAGACTCGAAGACGATCTTGTCAATCGGCGTATGCCTTTGGTCTAGCTTGACTTAACTTTTTGATAGGATTATGAGTATTGCAACTAGTATCCCAATAGCCAGTGCAAGGATACTGTATTTCTTACCTTCCCTTTCTGCTTCAGGCAGGAGATGTGTGGCACCGACGTAGAGTAGTGCACCTGCCGAAAACGCAAGCATAGCCCCTAGAACTGATTCTTCTAGATTGCCTATTAGTGGATAGGATAGTAACGTTCCCAACGGCGTTGATACCGCCGCTGCCAAAAATGCATATGTCGTGGACTTTTTCTTGTCAAAACCACTTGCTAGCAGAAGCAGAAAAGTGACTACACCTTCAGGGAATTCATGAAGTACCATCCCGAAAGCAGCCAACGTTCCAGTGAACACACTCACGCTAAAAGTCACCGAATAGATGATGCCGTCCACAAAGGAGTGAAGACTTATTCCCAACGCGGCTGTAGGTCCTAAGCTTCCCTGTATACTACCAAGCTTGTCACACACGTAGCCGCTAAGAAGTCGGTTGGTTACATGAAGGAATAGATATCCAGCTAACAGAAAAATAGGCGCTGCGTTAACGTTCATCTTAAAGGATTCAGGGATTATATGCAAAAATGACACGGATATAAGTACTCCAGAAGCGAAACACATGAAATAAGTTACTGACTTCTTACCCCATTCCTCGTATTTTCTTATTGCATAAATCCCTATTGTAGTGGTCAAACAGGCTAGTAAGCTGGCTACAACTGCCCAGAATGGCTCATACATCTAAATCACTGACTATCTGATTTGACACATATTTTTTCAGGTTACTCCTGCCTCCTACACTTCGAGTCGCTGAAGATTTCCTTGTTACACGGACATGTATCGGGATGCCCATAAGTTCGGCAAATAGCATTGATCAAGTCTGCAGAACAATAGTGGTCTATCTTGGATGCTTCTTCGCATGCCTTTTCAGCGTCATATCTCAAAAGCTTCACGAACAAAACTTCCAAGATTCGGTGTTTCCTCAGCAGCTTTTTGGCTTCGCAGATCCCCTTTTCAGTGAGTTTAGCTCCGTAATAACGTGTATATTCAACCAGTTTTTTCTCAGCAAGTTTTTGAACAGTTTCCGTAGCAGTTGCCGGGTTAACTTTAAACGATTTCGCCAAAATTGTGGTTGTGGCTCTCTCATCTTCCTCGACATGCCTTCTATACATGAACGTTAAGTATTTGCCCTCTTTTGGAGTTAGGCTTATTTTAGCACTCAAAGAGCATCGCCTAAAAAGATAAATTTAGGTATTGCTTAAAAATGTTTGGTAAACCCTAAACTTTACTCAAGCAAAAATCTGCAATATGCTTGTTCGCATCGACTAGCTTTGCCGTTTTTCTGCTGCTTTCCTCTTCAAAATCTTTAATATCCTAGATGCCTCGCGTGCATCATCGGCGCCAGCAACATGTTTAGACTTTTCCAAAAGGATTTTGAATCCGCAGTATGGGCAGGTTCTCGTTTTCTGTTCGGCTTTAGCTGCTAACAAGCCGCCGCATTTGCTGCAAACAACTATTACGAAGGAGGCCAAAGTTTTTCACTTATCCGAAAACCTTTTCCACGATCTAGTAAATAACACTAATGCAAGAGGAGAATAAATGAGCAGCGACGAAAAAGCGAAGAGCAAAACAAGGTTGGATTTAATCGAGTTGGCTAGGCGATACTTTAGGAAGAAAGGATACAAAGTTGAAAGTGAAACGACTCTGGAAGGTTACAGAGGATTATCAAGAAAATTCGATTTGATAGTTCAGAAGAGCCGTTTGGTTCAGGGAGTTTGGATTAGGGACTGGAAGAGAACAATAGGTGTCAATGTTGTAATAAATCTTGACAAGGCTTCTGAAGACGTAGGGTTCAAAAACCCTATATTAATTGGTGGACAGTTCAGCGGCCACGCAAAGTCTTATGCGAACAGACGGAAAATAACATTACTAACAAAACGGCGAATGTCCCTAGGCCTACGATAAAACTATAACTAAATCCTCAAAAACTCCTCCAGCAAGCCTTCATTTTCCAGCTTGCCCAGCCAATCGACAACGCCGACACCACATTCTTTTGAACCATTCAAAATATCCAAAACCTCATCGACAATCTCTTCGACACTTTTGCCCGAAACGTCTAACTCACAAACTTTTCCATTCTCATAAACGTTCAAGGCATCGCATAAGCAGACATCCAAAATTTCAGAAGCCAAATTCTCCCAAAGCTTACGCCCAGAAAAACCGCATTGCTCCATAAACTTTCGCAGTTCAACAGGATCACGCCTCAAAACAAAAACATAGGTTGTAAGCTCTTTTGGAACAACGCTGACAGCATAATGACCGTCAACAATGACCTCGCTCTTGTCGCATTTTTCAACGATTTCACGGATTTTGCCTCTCATGCGATTTTCGTCAACGATTATGGAGCCTCTTTCCTTGTCTTTGCTTGAAACAAGATTTTCATGCAGAGCCAGCTCTGTTAAGTTCACGTAAAAAGCGTCAAGTTTAGAGGCAAGCAAGCGTGCAACAGAGGTTTTTCCAACGCAAGGTGTTCCCGTCACTAAGATAACACGTTTAGACATAGCTCAACCATCTAAACCATAGATAAACATGCAACAAAATAAAGCTTCCAAAATTCTTATTGCTGACGATCACACTATTGTATTTGGGCTGGCGAGTTGATGTGTGGCTTTCGAGCCTTAGTGAGGCTTGAGGAAACTCCGCCCCACGTGTAGAATTGCAACGTCCGCAAGGGCGTAAGGCGAGAGCCTTGGCTCCGGAGCAGAAACGAAACGTCCACCCAGCAAGTGCCGATGAAGCATGCTGAGTTGTTGAGAATGCTGGATGCGAAACGGTGAAACGGCCGTCCTGCAAGTGGAAAGGGCAAACAGACGCTGATGAAGCGCTACCTGAAGCGCGGGTAGCCCGATTAGCTGAATGCCGCATTCAAACAGAAGGCGGGTTACAACCAAC
>JACUTN010000098.1 GCA_014859805.1 Candidatus Bathyarchaeota archaeon | reverse complement strand
AAGTTGAAGGTTATTGGGTTCTCAGGTGGGGAAGAGCCATGAGGGCGGTGTCGTGAGACATAAGACTTAATAGACTGAACGTGTTAAGATAAAAGAATAGGAGAAACATAAATGACGAAACTACGGCTTAGAGAGAAGCTGGCTAAACTGAAAACATTTAGAATAAAAGTAAATGTTGGAAAACGTGAACAAGTGGCTATTCCACCACCTCCTCCAAAGACGGTACCTAGAAAGTTCAAGATTGTGGAGAGATATCCGCTTTACGAGCCTTTTGCGCATGTTGCTATAGTGCTGAACCCGAAAACAGGCGAGTGTATGTACATATTGGATGAGCTTCAGCTTGACCCTGTTGAGAGAAACATTTACAACCGTATCCTAGAGATTTTGCTTGCAGAGATACAGTCGCCAAAAGAAGAAATTCTTGATGCTAGGAAATTCTTCGCAGAAGAGGCTAAAAAGATTGTTGACAAATACCGCATAAGCTTGGGCTGGTTGCCAGATGTCTCATGGTATAAGATTCTTTATCATGCTGAAAGAGACCTTGTGGGTTTCGGTAGAATTGACCCGTTGATGCGAGATCCGAACATTGAGGATATTTCATGTGATGGGGTTAACAGGCCGGTTTATGTTTGGCATAGAAATTATGAGAGCGTCGAGACAAATCTCCAATTTGAAAGTGATGAAGAACTCGATAATATGGTTGTTAAGCTTGTGCATATGTCTGGAAAGCATGTGAGCTCAGCCTTCCCAGTAGTGGATGCTTCTCTACCTGGGAAGCACAGACTGGCGGTTTGTTACAGACGTGAAGTCACACCCTTCGGAACAGCCTTCACCATTAGAAAATTCAGAGAAGACCCATACTCAATAATAGATTTGATAAATTTGGGTACCTTCTCGGAGGAAATGGCGGCATATCTCTGGATGTGCCTTGAAAACAGGGCCTCCATAATGGTTTTAGGTGGAACAGCTTCAGGAAAAACCACAGCCCTAAATGCTTTAACGTGCTTAATTAAGCCAGGAAACAAGGTAATCACCATAGAAGAAACAGCGGAGCTTAATCTTCCACTTGAAAACTGGGTTTCACTTATCGCAAGACAAAGCTATGGTTTAGGTGGAAGCATCGCCGGCGGAGTAACACTTTTCGATCTCGTGAAAACCTCGATGAGGCATCGTCCAGACGTGCTAATTGTAGGCGAGGTGAGGGGGCAAGAAGCCTACGTGCTTTTCCAAGCCTTGGCCACAGGTCACGGAGGCATGTGCACAATGCACGCTGAAAACATAGATACAGCCGTTAAACGTCTAACATCGAAACCTATGGACATTTCATCAGCCTACATTCCATTGATGAATCTTGTTTTGTCAATTCAGAGGGTTCACTTAATGAAAGGTGGAGAAAAAAAGGCGTATAGACGTATAATGAACATCAATGAGGTTGCGGATTATGAGGATTACAGATGTACGTTTAAATGGCATCCCACAAAGGACAAACAGTTACCAGAATTTAACAAAAGCATAATGTTGTCAGCGATTTCTGAACGTATAGGTGTAGGGAAACCGGAGTTGCTTGTTGAGATGAATAGGCGAAAAGATGTTTTGCATTGGATGCGTGAACGCAACATAAGAAGCTACAAAGATGTCGCCGCAATAATCGCAGAGTATTACGCCAGGCCAGAACAGATTTACGGAAAAGTTATTGCAGGAGAAGAGGTGAAAGCTGTTGCGATTTCTAGAAAGTCTTGAGAGTTGGTCCTTCCGCCTATTCGGGAGGATAGCTCCGTCCTTCTCAAAGAACGTCTTAGAGTTTAAATATTATTTAGAAAGAGCAAAAATCAAGATTTACCCAGAAACTTATGTTTCATTGATGTTTTTAGTCGCCACGTTAACGCTTCCAGTATCAATTGTAGCGGTTGTGCTGATATACCTTTATGGTTTCCTTCCGTTAATCTTCTTGGTGCCTCTTCCGTTCTATGTGATGATAGGCTTTCTGTTAATACCTATGTCCAGAGCCAGTGAAAGAGCCAGCAACTTAGAAAGGGAAATGCCGTTTGCAGCTACTTACATTAGCGTTATGGCATCTGGGGGCATAGCACCATACACAAGTTTCAAACGGTTGTCAAGAGTTGAACTGATGCCAGCGATGAGAAGCGAAGCCAGAGAGATCATAAAAGACGTGGAGATTTTCGGGATAGATCCTCTAACAGCCATTGGAGATGCAGCGAAGAGGAACCCTTTGGATGTTTTCAAAGATTTTCTTGCTGGTTATGCCTCTACTGTCATTATTGGCGGGGATATTGGCCATTTTCTTGAAAGGAAAGCTGAAGACATTTTCAAGAGTAGGGCTATGCGTGTTAAGGCTGCGGCTGAGAGGCTTGGAATGCTCTTGGAAACTTTCATTATAGTGATGGTTTTGATGTCTCTCTGCTTCTACATTTTGTTCAGTGTAGAATCCATCTACAGCACAGGTATGTCGTCTTATTCTAGCATACTTCTCTACACGTACTTGTTTACTCCAATGCTTTCGTTGATGTTCATTTATTTGGCACACAGTATGCAGCCTAAAACTCCAATAACAGAAATGCGTCCATACAAGGTCTTTGGACTCTGCAGTGTAATAGGTGTGATATTGTTTATGTTGTTAACGAACTTTATGGGTTACATCGAAGTTCCTTTCTTCAGTTCACTTCAAACAATAATTGACATGCCTATCGCCGTTGCCATAACCCTCTTTATTACAACGGCACCAGCCGCTGTCGTGTACAGCAGAATCTCAACGAAAAAAGCAGGCATGGAGAAAGGTATCAACAGTTTTCTAAGAGATTTGACTGAGGTTCGGAAGACGGGGCTGTCTCCGGAAAAGTGTATCGAAAGTCTCTCCAAACGAGATTACGGAGTGTTCAGCAAGGAACTGCGCAAAATAAGTTCAGAGATTTCTTGGGGTATTTCCATTCGAAAGGTGATAATGGACTTTTTAAAGAGAACACGGAGTTGGATGACTCAAGTTGTTATGTTCTTACTTGTTGAGACAATAGATGTTGGCGGAGGAACAATCGCTATGATAGAGTCTTTGGCAAGGTTTAACAACTTGACCCAAGAGGTGGAAAAAGAGAAGAAGATGACGGTGCGTCCGTATATATTGATGCCTTATTTTGCTGCAATTCTGCTAGTGGCAACAACAACGATGATGATAGGGTTTACTGCAGGCACTCTTGGCGCTCCTGCAGCCGCTGGCGCAGGAGGAACAACCCAAGATTTAAGCCCGATGATATCAATCTTTACGACTTGTTGTATTTTTCACAGCTATCTAATAGGTTTAGTTGGTGGTAAGATCAGTGAGGAGTCTGTTGCGGCAGGCTTTAAGCATGCTGCTCTTCTGGTGGTGATTGCCATAACAGCTGCTAAAGTGCTGCCTATGTTTATATCGTTTGGTTAGTGGGAGGGAAAATGATGAGAGTTAAAAAATCACCGTTTAAAAGATTAAGAAAAAATAAGAAAGCAGCTAGTCCAGCAATTTCCATGGTTATTATAACCGCAGTTACGATTGTGCTGGTCCTAGTAGCTGGTAGCTACGCATATCAAACTTTAGAGCGTCAGCAAGGGGCTTCTGAGTTTGAAACCGTAAAGAAGTCTATTTTAGTTTTTGACGACGCAGTGCGGGATGTTGCTTGGGACTTAGGCGGTTCTCGGTCTGCACGATTTACAATCAATTATGGTGGATTAGAGATAATGCCCAATAATGCCGAGAAAGGGTTGCCTCTTGATGTGAGTGTCGCTGAGTACCCCGATGCAAGGTATTCTGACTACACCGGATACATACGATACAGCATATCAACAAATTACATCACCTTTGGTAATGGATATGAATCCTATATTTTAGGAGATAATAGGACTGTTGTATCTGCGGGCACTGAGAACCTTGGTCAAGCGCTTATCAAGCAAGAGTCAGGTCAGGTTATCATTACGCTAGGCTATCGAGTTCAGGC
>JACUTN010000097.1 GCA_014859805.1 Candidatus Bathyarchaeota archaeon | reverse complement strand
CCGCAATCTCCAGAAGGGGAATTAACAGCAATAGAAGAATACAAGAAAGAGTTAGAAGCAGAAAGAGCAGATCTCGAACAAGAAATGAACAAAATTAGCGCGAGAATCAAAGAACTAAAGACGAGAATTGAACAGGGAAAAGGACAATCACAGGGAACGTGAATCTGTTGAGTTTACCAATGAAACGTTTTCAATGCGGTAACTGCGGACAGATAATAGAGGTTCCCCAAGGAGTTCCGAAACCGCCTAATTGCCCAAGATGCAGAGCACCAGCCACAATGATTCACCGACTTAACAAAGGTCCGCCTGGAGGAAGAAGAGGAAGAGGCGGAGGGCCTCCATGGCAACGCTCTTCACCATAACCTTCTTCTTTTTTAGTTTCCTGAATTAAATGTTGGTTAAGAGTTGAGTAGAATGGGAAAATTGAAAATAGCTGTTCCAACCAAGACGCATGAAGGTTTGGAAGATGTTGTTTCCGAAGTTTTCGGCAAAGCCAAAACTTTTACCATAGCAGATGTTGAGCATGGCGAAGTTAAGAACGTGCAAGTAATTGATAATCCAGCTGCATCCTATGAATATGGTGCCGGGCCAGTTGCGGTAAAGACATTGGCCGACCTTAAAGTGAACCTAGTGATAGCTGGTGAGTTGGGTCCCGGAGCCTCAAATCTGCTTGAGCATTGCAAAATACGTCGATTTTCAGTTAAACCTAACATGAAAGTTGCGGATTCTATCAAAGAAGCCCTATCGAAACTGAAGCCTGAAGCCTAACCAAACCTTAAAATTGAAAAGAGGCCAGTATTTTTCATAGCGTAGAGTTTAAGGAATAAGTAGAGGCAAAGCTGCATGGATGAAAAGCTCATTAAAGAGTTTCTGGACAAGAAAAACGTGTTTGCAGTTGTAGGCGCCAGCAGAAACCCTAAGAAATATGGTCATCAAGTTTACAAAGACCTACGGAACGCCGGGTATAGAGTCTATCCAGTAAATCCGAACACGAATGAAGTCTTAGGCGACAAGTGTTATCCAAGCATTGAGGCCTTGTCTGTAAAGCCGGATGTTGCTGATTTGGTGGTTCCGCCAAAAGTGACAGAGCAAGTGGTTAAAACTTGCAAGAGGCTTGGAATAAAAAAGGTGTGGATGCAGCCAGGTTCAGAATCTGAAACAGCGATTAACTTCTGCAGAGAAAATGAGATAGATGTTGTTCATGGCGTCTGCGTTATGGTTGAAAGGAGAAGTAGACAGAGATAGCTTAAATGCGAAGTATGTTTGATTTTTGCATGTTTCATACTTGCCGCTTACTTCTCTAAACGTTCCTTTGTACGCTAATTAGGTTTAAGCTTGGAATGTTAACTGATTGTTATGGTTTTTCCAGAGCCGATTTTCACGTATTTTTCTCCAACAACTTTTGCTATTCCTTTTCTCGCATCGTAACCCGTGCAGTGGCATGGAGAAGCAATTTCAACATTCAATTCCTTCAGAAACTCGCCTACTTTTACGCCTACGTTTGTGCCTGAAATGTGGAAGCCACCCATAACAGCATACACCTTATCTACGCCTGAAACTTTCATTGCACGCTTTAGAATGTTGATTATTCCCGGATGACTGCAACCAGTTAGAACAACCAAGCCCTTGCCTTTAACGTTGATTATGAGCGAGTGCTCACTTATCCCCTTTAACATTTCACCCGTTGACATTAAGCCTTCCAGAAATTCTCTTGGTTCAGAGCACACAACAGGGGTTCCGTTCGCATTTTTTATCTCTCTTATCCCAGAAGAGTCTGTGGATGGAACGTAAACTGGAACTGAATGCTTTATTAACGGTAGGACTTGGCTTAAGGCTCCCATATGATCTCCATGCCAATGAGAAATGAATACCGCTTCAACTGCTGTCAGGTCTATGCCTAGTTTTGAAGCGTTTTTGTAAAATGTTTCGAAGGAGCCGCTTGTATCCATTAAGACTGTGTGTTTTTCGTTTTCTTTGAACGTTTCAACGTAGAATGAGATTCCCCAAGTCGAGGAGAAGCCTTTTTCCCAAACGTCATTGTCCACAATTGTTGTTATTTTAACCGAGGTTACTTCTTTCATGCTTTCATCTTCCGTTTGTTAGTGTGATAGCCATTCTGGAGTATAAGCGTTAGGAACAGCGTCTCTTCTTTGAATGTAAGGTTTAACATCAATTATCGGCGAACCTTCAAAGGCGTCTAAGCCCTTTACGGTTAACCTGCAGTCTTCAACTTTCATCAATTTTACAACGCATAAGCCTATCGGATTTGGTCTAGACGGGCTTCGACAAGCGAAGACGCCGACTTTCACACCGTTTGCACGTCCTCTCGGAATAACCTGCAATACGCTTCTCTCTTTTTCATTATCCCGCAAATGAATCCAATAGAGAATTATCATGTGAGAAAAACCGTCAATCCCCTTCAATGCATCACAGAACTCTGGAAAAATGTGCACCTTAGCCTCGTTTTCACCTGCACTTTCAACAACGCCAATAAATTTTAACTCACCTTTCCCATACATGACGCAGTCGCCACATCTACTTTTTAATTGCGAAACTTAAAGCCTTTTCAGGACAAGCCTCAACACAACGACCGCACAATATACAGTCCGTTGAACCTCCAATGTCTTTTAGTTTGGTTATTCCCATTCCGCAAGCTTCAAGACAAACAAAACATTTCTTGCATCTCTTTTCATCTAAGCTTATGTTCACCATGCTTACCTTGTTGAATGCCCCCGTGATCGCTCCCAGTGGGCATAAATAGCGACACCAGAAACGACTAATCAACAAAGCCAAAACAATTGTTAACGCAAGCGTAAACATGTGAACATAGAATGGTTGACCGAATTCTATAGTTCTGTTGAAAAGGAAATATTCACGCAGACGGTATGGTACGGCTCCGAAAAGAGAACCAGAAGGACAAAAATGACAAAAGACTGAGTGTAACGCGAACCACGACGAAGCAAGTGTAAGAAACAAAATTGCGTATTTAGCGTACCAGTAGTTTCTAGTTTTAACTTCTTTTCTGCGTTTCGTGGGACTAAACACGTCATGCAAGGTTCCGAAAGGACAAGCCCAGCCGCAGAAAGCTCTTCCAAAAATCACCCCATAAAGCCCTAGAGAACCAATAGTAAACGATAGCACACCCACTTGACCATATGTTACGAGCGTGTGTGCGTTCTGAAGAATACCTATGGGGCAGCCTAAAGCAGCGAAGGGACACCCGTGACAGTAGAGAAATGGACAGACGAAACCGGTTTTCAGAACGCGAAGAAAACCCAAGTTAGAAACGGCAAAAGCAGCGATTTGGGTAATCTTCCTTTTATTCTTTAACTTCACCCGCCGATCTCCTTTCTAGATTCCTATGCATGACTCGCAAATTGTTTTGACAAATCTTTCAGCTATTATGAAATATTCGTTTCTTGCCAGCGCCATCATAGAAATGAACAAAGCCAAAAGAAGAAAAGATTTAATATCAAATTTCTGTTCCAATGGCGAACTCCTCCTCTGGTTCTCAGGGACCCAATAATTCATCTATCTTGCTCATCAATACTGATGCGTCAGTCAAGCCTACAGTTCTGTAATGGGTGTCACCGTTCTGGTTAAGGATCACAAGCGTAGGAATGGACCTAGCATCATACTTATCGAAAACTCCAACGGTGTCACGTGCAACAAGCCAATCCATGTTATAGTCCTTCTTAAACTGTCTAAGCCCCGTAATACTGTCACCTGAAGAACCAACAGAAACAACCACAACTTCACTACTATTATACTTGTCATTCACTTCTTTTAAGTGATCAAATTGCATTATGCAGGGTTGACACCAAGTTGCAAAGCAATCTACGAGCACAATTTTTCCTCTGAATTCGCTAAAATCTGCATCGGTTAACACGTAAAGAGGAGGCAATTCACTTTCATTTGGCGGTTGTGTGTTTTGCCATGCAGCGTAAACTCCTATGACGAGAAATATCAGAGCCAGAAAACCTATGACTAAGACTTTGCTTTGTCTCCATCCTTTGCTTTTTTTGG
>JACUTN010000096.1 GCA_014859805.1 Candidatus Bathyarchaeota archaeon | reverse complement strand
GTTGTAGATTAGTTGAACAGGTTAGCAAAAACGTTTATTAAGACTCCAGACACCGCAAAACTCGTGACGAAAAATGGGAAGAAAATCAAAGACAAGCCCAAGTAAGAAAAAAGAGGGCTTAGAATTCATGATATGGTCAGATGATGTTTTCCTGTATGAGGTTTTAGTCCATAGAAGATTGATTTAGGATTTAGGTAGCCACTGCTAAGGGTTCTCGGAATTCCGGCTTCTGCTTTTGAAAGGCGCAGTAGAAAAGCATGTGTTAGGTAAAGGCATATATTTATCTGTGCGACTAGAAACCTTCATAAATCACTGTCTAAGGCGAATGTGATGACGTTAATTGACGAGATAAACAGGCTGAAAAAAGAGAAGAACGCAGTAATCCTAGCTCACAATTATCAACGGCCTGAAATTCAAGACATTGCGGATTACGTTGGAGACAGCATAGGGCTAAGCAGAAGGGCCATGGAGGAAAAAGAAGCAAAAATCATAGTGTTTTCAGCCGTAGATTTCATGGCGGAGTCAGCTGCAGTTTTAAATCCAGACAAGAAAGTTTTGTTGCCAACACTTGGCGCACGTTGTCCAATGGCTCAGATGCTTACTGTTGATGAAATCAAAAGATTGAAAGTGCATTACCCGCTTGTGCCAGTGGTTTTATACGTGAACACTTTAGCTGAAGCCAAAGCCTACTGCGACATATGCTGTACGTCGGCAAATGCCGTAGAAGTCGTGAATTCCGTGAACACTGAAACAGTAATTTTCGGGCCGGACCACAACCTAGCCGAGCACGTTCACAGGAAGACTGGAAAAACGATTATTCCAATTCCTGAGAGAGGTTTCTGCCCTACTCACCTACTCTTCCAGCCTGAAGATGTGCAAGCACTAAAAATGACGTATCCAGATGCTGTTGTTATGGTTCATCCTGAATGCACCGTTGAAATGCAGAACATAGCCGATTTTATTGGAAGCACCTCTCAAATGTGCAGATACGTAAAGAAAAGCGATGCTAAAGCTTTTATTGTTGCCACTGAGGAGGGAATTATGCATCGCTTGAAAAAAGAGAATCCTGGAAAACAGTTCATTTTAGCCTATGAAGATGCGGTTTGTCCAAACATGAAGTTAAACACTCTTGAAAGGCTTTACACGTCTTTGAAAGAAGAAAAACATGTGGTTACTGTTCCCGAGCCCGTGGCGAAAAAAGCTCGGAAAGCCCTAGAAAGAATGTTCGAGCTAAAATGATTAAGTCTTAGACAGAGACAATCACTGTTTTGAGTATTTTTACTCCTCTTTTTGCAGTTAGTTCGTGGCTTAGCTTCCGAATTTCAGCAACATCACCCTTAACGGCTATTGCTTCTAAACAATCCCTTTCGCTCAAGTGAATGTGCATAGTTGAACAGATTACATTGGTGTAATGATGCTGTATATCAGTGAGCGCGCTTTCAAGTCCTCTAACTTCATGGTCATAAAGCATCATTAAAACTCCCGTCTGTGTGCCTCTTTCTTCTTGAAGCCACTTCCTCTCAGAAACAAACATTCTAACAGCATCCTGAACAGCCTTAGAACGATTTTCATATCCCATTTTACGAATTACCTCATCAAAATCTCTTAGCAAATCTGGCGGAAAAGTCACTCCTACACGGATTATTTTTGTCATAGACTTCCCATTATAGGTTAAGAAATTCATCATAAAGCTTTTATGCATTGGTAACACTAACGTATCAAAAGGTGTTACCATGGCCTACTTTACAAGTCGAGATATTGCCGCAATAGCCATGTGCGCCGCTCTATGGAGCGTGCTCGGCGCGTATATTGCGCCAATCTTTTGGAGAGCAACCCACATGCCATTCTTCTGCGACATGCTAGGCATCATCTTGCTAATACTAGCTTTGTGGTGGATTAGAAAATTTGGAGCCGTAACCATAACGGGGATAATTGCAACAATCATAACCTTGATGCTTAACCCCTCTGCCACCCATTTCTTCGGGTTCACAACCGCAAGTGTAGTCTTTGACATTTTAACGAGACTTATCGGATATCAAAACTGTTTAGAGAAACCGATACTAAGCGTAATTAGTTTGCTTTTTGCATCCGTAGCCTCCACAGCTGTCGCTGGGATTGTAATAGGAAATCTCTTCATGAATCCAGCTCCCTTTGGAGGTGTAGCCTTCTTCTCGGTATTGCACGCTGCGGGTGGTGCCATTGGAGGCACCATCGGTGTTGTGTTGATAAAAGCGCTTTCAACGAGGATTAGTTTGCCAAAGGTGTGAAAAATGAAGGCTATAAAATCAAAGATAAGCTCAGAGTTAGCAAGCTTGATTAAGAAAGCTGCAGATTTTCATGGGCATTTAGGTCCTTTTCTGGTTATAGGCGTCAGAATGGGAACTTTAGCTAAAAAGATTCTAAATGTAAATGCTGGGAAAAATAATAAACTACGGATAACCGCGCGGCTTCCACTTTTAACTCCATTCTCATGCATCATAGATGGAATTCAAGCCGCAACTCAATGCACCATTGGAAACCAGAAACTTAAAATAGAGAACTTCCAAACAAAAATAATTGTGTATTTTGAGCAAAAAAATTCGCATAAAGCATTGAGAATCCATGTTAATCCCAAAATAATAAAGGAGCTAAAAAATAGATATTCAGAAGGCGCTTCCAACGAAGAGCTTGCGCGAGAAATTGCTTTTATATCAGAAAGCCAGCTTTTTATCATAGAAGAGCAATAAACATTTTAGAATGCCTAGCCAAATATGTCCCTTTGAAGGGTTGGCAAAGGAAATTTCAGATTCGTCGAAAGCTTGTGAAAGACTTAAAGCCATGGAGCATTATTTCTCCATATGTTACAAGAAACTTGGCGAGGCAGATAAATAAGTGAGCGGTGAACACAAGCAATTTATATCTGAGGAAGATGAAGAATTGAGGCGTATTAAGGAGAAGAAGTTAAAGGAACTTATGAGACTGAAGGAGAAAAAGCAGGAAATGAGTGCGAAACCAGTTCCCGTGACGGATTCAAACTTTAGTGAAATAGTTGATAAACATTCGCTGGCTTTAGTTGATTGTTGGGCGCCATGGTGTGGTCCATGCGTAGTCATAGCTCCGATAGTTGAAGAGTTAGCAAAGGAATATGCTGGAAAAGTTTTGTTTGGAAAGCTCAATGTTGACGAGAACCCTAGAACTGCGGAGCGTTTCCGAATCTTTGGCATCCCAACACTGTTGATAATTAGGAATGGGAAAGAAGTTGACAGAATTGTTGGGCTGGTTCCGAAAGACCAGATTGAAGCACGCTTGAAAAAGCATTTGGAGTAAAAGCATATGGATGTTCCAGAACGCAGGGTACTAGGTGCACTGCTACTTCTTTTAGGTGTTTCCTTCCTAGCCGTAGGCGTGTACACAGGTCAGCTTGACGAAATAGTCGAGATGTTGAAGACGGCTTTCAGAACAGTAACTTAAAACTATTAAATTAAACGGGCATACAATTTGTAAGCGATGAAAATGAGTCCAATGATTGAAAGCAAAAATGCAGAAAGAGAAGCAATTCTAGAAGCAGCTAAACTCATGCTGATTAGTGCGAGAACCGCTCCCAAATCAGCTGGCATAGACGACGTTCTAGCCATAATTGTTCACGGTGAGGAAAAAGACGCTATTGCCTGCAAAATGGAAGCGATGGCTGAAGAACGGAAAATTGAAGATTTTAGACGAGACGCAAAAAACGTTAGAGACTCCGAAGCAGTGATCTTGATTGGAGTGCGCGGAAACAAGAGTTTTGGACTAAACTGTGGAGCATGCGGTTACGAGAGCTGCAAGGAATTCGATGATGCTCGGAAAAATTTTGGTGAAGATTTCTTTGGTCCAACGTGTCTTTTTAAGGCTTTAGACTTGGGGATAGCTTTGGGTTCAGCCGTGAAAACTGCGAGCATGTTGAACGTTGATAATCGCATAATGTATCGTGTCGGCACGGCTGCTTTGAAACTGAAATTGCTGCCTGAGGCAACGGTTGTTATGGGGATTCCAGTTTCAGCAAAGGGCAAGAACATTTACTTCGACAGGCCTTGAAAGGCAGAA
>JACUTN010000095.1 GCA_014859805.1 Candidatus Bathyarchaeota archaeon | reverse complement strand
AATGATGATTTTTGGATTAAACTTTCTTAACTTGTCAATGCTTCTTGAATAGGCTTCTTTGTTCTCAACCCATTCCGGAACTTTGCGTTGCAAATAATCCTTCTTTGACATGACAGCATCACCAACTATGGCTACAAGTCCTTCTGGAGTGTCAGCGATTATGCTTATGCTTCCAGGGGTGTGCCCCGGAGTCGTTATGACTTTAACGTCTTCGGTTATGTGTGTGTCATTCGAAATTTCCTCAACTTCTAAAGGCTTAACGCAAGCTTCAGTGAACTCAGGCCACTTAGACTGCGCTGAAAGAACTTCTTTTTTGTGTACTATCAGCTTTTTCCCTCTAAAAATGAAGTTGCTTCCAGCATGGTCTCCATGAAGATGAGTATTCACTACAACGTCAATGTCTGACAGTGTTAACCCTAACTCCTTAAGCCTAGACTCTAAAACTCCCCAAGAACCCACTTCTCTTGCTCCTGGGTCAACTATTATTCTTTTGCTGCTTTCGATTAACGCCGTGTTGCAAGAGCCGAAGATCATCCACGAATCAAAGGAGTTCTCAAGCAGACGGTCAAACTCTTCACTCGCCATCAACAGTGAGTGTCCGCGGATTAGCACGGGAAAACCCTTTTTGAAGCCGTAGAAGCTTCCGAACTCGTGTATCAAAACATCTACATTAGCCATAATTTTTCTCCTCAAACAATATTCAACTTACCCAGTACTTTTAATTATGCCATAAATCAGCATTTAGGTATGTTTTGCTCGTTTGTTCAACTTTTCGTTTGTGTCTCTTGAAGAATGGTGACATCCTCGTCGCAGGCCGTTTAAACTCTTTGTATGTGTCCTATTAACATCGGCAGGTCTGTGATTGCCGTGATTACGTAGTTTGCTCCGAAATTGATTAACTCTTTTATGGAAGAGACTCCTGTGGGCAAGCCTACGGCAATCGCTTTTAATTCTCTGGCACATTTCATGTCGCTGACTCCATCTCCAACAACTATTGTCTCGTTTGGATCAACTTCCAAAGCCTTTAAGACGAATTCAAGATGTTCACTGCTAGGCTTGACATATTTCACACTGTTCCTTGGAGTTACTGCATCAAAAAAGCGTGCTATTCTGAACCGTTTCAAAATGTAATTTGTAGATTTTTCACTGTTAATCGTGAATAAGCCGATTTTTAAATCCATTTTCTTTAACGTCTTAAGAGTTCCAGCCACACCTGGAAGTAAGCTTGTGCTTTTTGCAGCTTCCAACTCGAATTTTTCAGCTATTGCCAAAGCTTTTCCACGGATTTCTTTGATTGCCTTCTCAGATTTGCCGTTGTTTTTCAGGAATATTTCAGCCTTTTTCAGCATCTCGAATATGCTCTCATTTGATGACAAGATTGAAGCTGGCAAGTCTTTTTTTATAAAAAAGCTTCTAACCTCTGCTCTCACAGCCCTATAGTCCAGGTTGAAGTTGGCAAGGGTTCCGTCAAGGTCAAAGACTACAGCCTTAAGCGTCATTGCATCTTTCACTTTGGTTTCGAATTTGAAGCCTAAAACGTCTCTATAGAAATATACTTTGCGGTAAATTGAATAACCATCTTTCAACACATTATACGTAGATGCGTATGAGCCTTGAAGATTACGCAAAAAATAGTCTCTGGCCGACACTCGTTGAAACAGTTCACGCCTTAGTCATGTACCCACACCATAAGAGCTACACAAGAGAAGTTATTCTCCACGAGAAACCGAATATAAAGTCGAATGAATTGGCTGCAAGTCTTGGTATACCTTTAGGCGAAGCCTTGGTAATTTTACATGAGTTAAAGGAACAAGTTGAGTAGGCTATTGAAGCGGTTGCTAGGCAAAGAAATGCTACTGCACAACGTAACGGTAGGCTATGTGCGTGCCTGCTGTAGGACTCTCTCTGATTATCCGAAGTATGTCTCCGGGTTTTGCACCTATCGCTTTCACTGTTGGGTCTGAACCCTTAATCTGAGGTAGTTGGTATGGCTGAATCTTGTATTGGGCAAGCATTTGCTCTCTTTCTTTAAGCGTTAAAATTTCGTGTTTTGGAACAAGTTCATGCTTGAATATGTTGAAGGCTGGAAAGATTTTGGGCAGAAGCTCAATGTTGTTTTTCTTGGCTTCCACGCGTGCTGCATGGGTGTATTTTCCAGTTGTGATTATTATTCCTTTTTCTATGTTTTTCTCTTCCATGATTTTGTGCAAATTCTTGACTATTGCTATGCCCACCGTGCCCTCTTCTGGGATGCACCATATTAGGGCTTTCTGTTTCTCTTTGGGAATCTTGATAAGATACTTCACTTTATCCTTGACTTTTTCTTTCTTAACGATCTTGTATTTCCTGAGCTTAATTATAACATCAGCCTTAAGTTCCTCTAAGCTTTCTTCACTCAAACCATAAACCTCATGTTAAGAACAGTCGAAACTTAAATGAAACATTAACCCTTAAACTTTACGCTTTTGGTCGAAAAAGTGAAAAGCAAGAGAGACCTTTTAGTTGTTTCTAAACGTGGGATGTGTTAAAGTGTTTTCAGAATTCGGTAGAACAGCTTTGGAAGAAGCAACTAAAAAAGGAGCTTCATACGCGGATATTAGAATAAGCGAAATTCTCAACGAAATCTTAACTGTGAAAAACGGTGAACCAGAAGCTGTCAACCTTTTGCAAACGAAGGGGTTCGGTGTCAGAGTGATTGCAGATGGGGCATGGGGATTTGCCGGTTCAATTGACATAAACAAGGAAGAAATCATAAAAACAGTTGAAAAAGCCGTCAGCATTGCAAAGGCAAGTGCCATGTTAAAGAAGAAAGAAGCGACTTTGATCCGAGAAGAAGCTAGAGAAGACCAGTATTCCAGCAGCTTTCAAAAAGACCCGTTTAAAATTCCAGTGGAAGAGAAGTTGGATGTGCTTGTTCAAGCTGGGCGAATCCTCAAAGAGCAGTCTCCGCTGATAAAGGCTGCGTACGCTTATTATCGTGGATTTAGGGAGAACAAACTTTTCATGAGCACGGAAGGCGCGAAAATCAGCCAAAACATAACATGGTGTGGCGGAGGGCTGTCAGCTATAGCTGTTAAAAACGGAGAAATGCAAACAAGATCGTATCCAGCTTCTTTCGGAGGCAACAACGCCACAGGCGGTTATGAATTCTTTGAATCTTTCGCTTTGGTTGACCACGCAAAGGAAACTGGACAGGAACTCTTGCGGCTGTTCGACGCTGAAAAATGTCCTTCAGGAGAAATGGACCTAATTCTCACAGGCGATCAACTTGCTCTGCAAATACATGAAAGCTGCGGGCATCCGACAGAGCTTGACCGAGTGTTAGGTATGGAAGCGGACTATGCTGGAACGAGTTTTCTTACGCCTGAAAAACTTGGAAACTTCATGTATGGTTCTGAAAAGGTGAACATAGTGGCTGATGCTACTGTTCCGCATGGGCTTGGATCGTTTGGCTATGATGATGAGGGGACAAGAGCAAAAAAAGTGTACTTGGTTAAGGAAGGCTTGTTTGTGGGTTATCAGAGTTCTCGCGAAACTGCGGTTGAGTTGAATCTTGGAGAAAGCAGTGGTGGGATGCGGGCGGACTCGCCTTTGGCTTTGCCTCTTATTCGCATGACAAACATTAACTTGCTTCCGGGAGACTGGAAGGCTGAAGAGATTGTCGGAGACACGAAAGATGGTGTTTTATTGATGACTAATCGTTCATGGAGCATTGACGACAGACGCATAAACTTTCAGTTCGGCACGGAAATCGGTTGGAGAATAAGGAATGGTAGTAAAGAAAACATGGTCAAGAATCCGACTTACATGGGTGTCACTCCGCAGTTTTGGGGTTCATGCGACGCTGTAAGCAAAGACGACTGGATAATGCATGGTGTGCCAAACTGCGGCAAAGGCGTGCCAGGTCAAGTGATGTATGTTGGACATGGCTGTGGAACTGCAAGATTCCGTAAAGTTCGTGTTGGACTAATGTAGTGAGGTGAAAATCATGGTTACAGAAAGATTGTTAAGAATCGCGGAGAAAACTGTACAATATGCTATGCGACAAAACGTTGATCAAGCGCAGGCCTCAGCTTTTCTGCTCGACACGGCGTT
>JACUTN010000094.1 GCA_014859805.1 Candidatus Bathyarchaeota archaeon | reverse complement strand
GTTTTTTCTCAGTCACGTCTTTAACTGCGTAAAAAACCCTTGCAACCGCTGGATTTTCAGTAATAATTCTCGCTTGAAGAGCAATCAGGTTCTGAAGAGTTACGTGATGAATTCTCTCATTCATTGTCTGAACCTTTATGCCCACTATTTCACCATAACGCCTTTCGCCTCCCTTCACCCCAGTCGCCCTATCCCTGAAAATTTTTACCTGAACATTCCTTAATGGAACGTTGAGCGCTCGCGCCGCACAATCTCGGACATGAGTAAAACCAGGTTGCAGCAACGCTTCTTCATCATCAATGATCACTGCAAAGTATTGACTTGGCTTGTGCTCAGCAAGTTCACCTTCAACAATGGCTGTAGCCTTCTTCACAGTCTCCAACTTATCAGGACGAATCTCTCCAACCACACGAACTGACAAGCCAGGTCCCGGAAACGGTTGTCTTTCTGAAAATTCAGCAGGCAATTCCAAAAATCTGGCAACCATTCTCACCTGTGACTTATACAACGTTACGAGGGGCTCAACCACTCTAAAGCCGAAGCGTTCCATAGGATTTATGCCCATCTGCTCCAAAACATTATGTTGTGTTTTCACGCCACCAACCGTTTCTTCAATATCCGCCCGTATTGTTCCCTGCACAAGGAGCCTACAACCTTCTTTCTTGGCTGTTTCACCCAGCACTTGATAGAAGGTTTCGCGGAATCTCTTCCGTTTTTCTTCAGCGTCACTCAAACCTTTCATGGCTTCTAGGAAACGCTCACGAACGTCAACTATTTTCATTGGCACATTAAAAGGCGGCTTAGATAGGACTTCAGCCACATGTTCTGGTTCACGCTTACGCATGAAAGCATCATCCAAAATAACGCAAACAAGATTTTCACCTAGGGCTTTATGCGTCAACACAGCACATGTTACACTGTCAACACCGCCAGAAACAGCCACTAAAGCCCGTTCATTGCCGATGGTTTTTCTCAACTCTTCAATTTGAGTTTCAACAAAGCTTTCGGGCTTGAATTTCTCCAATTTAGCTTTCCCTCTCTAAACTGTCAACTGATTTGCAGTTTCACGATTTAAATATTTACCGCCTCGCGGTATCGTTAGAACGCCGAGAACTTTGCTTATGACCTTCATTGATACTGGATTATCGAGTTCATGGAAATCTGTGAATCTGATGAAGGTTGCAGTTTTTCTGCCTTTCAGAAAACTAATGTATTCATCGAAGGTTTTCAAGTAAGTTTCATCCCCATACATGTTCCAAAGTTCTTTATAGTCTCCAGCTAAGCGCTCGATGAAGTCTGCAACTCCTCGAATTTGCATTATTGGTTTTTTAACGTAGAAAAGGAGTTTTTGGGTTCTAAGGGGACCAACACGGTTTCTCCGCACAAACACGCGGATTCCATTGTTGTTTCTCTTTCGCTCGCACAATCTGTTCCACCATTTCTCGTTGGATATTAGGATGTAAGCGTAACATTCATTTTGCAACAATGTTCCTCCAGAAGCTAATCCATAGTTTGTTATTGAGATTTAGTAGAAATAATTTTTGGTGTATGCTTATCAGCTTGACGATTACAATGTTTCACTATTAACAACAAAACAGCGCAGAGTGGGATAACAAATTTTAAGCCATTTTTAAAAAGCTTGGGTTCTCTGGAAGAGAAAAACCATAAAGGCAGCATTTTAGGGTGAATAAAGTTTTTCTGTTCAAACAGTTCCATTATACAAAAGCTGGGCGGGTTTCAATGAAGACGGATGAAGTTAAGACCATCGTTAATACTGTGAAGGAAATGGACGAAAGCTATGTGGATCTACTACAGTCCTTGAAAGGAATGATCAAAGAAGCGAAATCGACGAGGCAGCTGTGGCGTAACGGAAATGAGACAAGACTGATAAAACTTGGTTTAACGTTTATAGTGTTTCCTGAGCCGACCCCAATAAGTGAGACAGTAGGCACGTGTCTGCTGGCTGCTGGAGTAGTTCAAAAGGGAATTCGAAGCCGTGCCATCTACGTCGAAGATGTGTACAAAACCTTTCAAGATGTGTTTAAAGACCTGCGGACGGCGAAGTATGACCTTCGAATCTGAAGCGTTAACCAAATTTTATATTTACCACATATTATCTACATAACATGTCTTAGGTGAAAGAGTCATGAAACTTGTTACTGTGTTGTTACCGGAAGCTTATCTTGAAGGTTTAGATGAACTTGTGAGGGCGAATATGTACCCAAGTAGAAGTGCAGTCATAAGGTCTGCTGTTAGGGATTTGTTGAAAAAGGAGCTTTGGGAAAGAAGAGGAAGATAACACGCTTCATCTTTAGTTAAGCCAGTTTTCATTTACATTCATTTGCCACATCTCTAATGTTCTTCGCAGTTTCAGCTGGATTTTCTGACAGCGTTATTGTTCTTCCCACGATTAGGTAGCTTGCTCCTGCTTTCAAAGCTGATTCGATTTTTCCGCCTTGAGCGCCTATTCCAGGTGAATAGATTGGAATCTTTTTGCCGAGTGTTTCGTGAACTTCTCTTATTTTTTCTGGGTATGTTGCGCCAACAACAACGCCGTCGGCATTCCATTTTAGGGCTTTTTTAGCGAATGAAACGTATTGAAGCGTTTTTTCACCAGTTTCAGCATTACAGATTGTTTGTCCGTAGCCTTCCCATACTGCCTTGTGACTCATGTAAACGAGAAGAATTACGCCGCGTTGCAGTTTATGCGCAACATCAAAAACGGGTTTTAAACCTTCTTCCCACCCCACAAAAGGATTAGCTGTTAGGGCATCGAAGCCAGCACTGTAATAGTATTCTGCAATTGTCTGGTTTGTTGAGCCTATGTCATTTACTTTGCAATCCATTATTGCCATTAAACCCATGGCATGAGCTTTTTCATTGAGTTTTGCAACGCCATTGAATGTGCCGAGGGGAAGAACGAGATGACGGTTAAACTTGACAGCACAAATGTAGGGTTCCACCGCGTTCAAGATGCGTTCTGCTTTAGAGAAGAGTTTTTCTCGGTTTTCTGGTTTTTCAAAAAGAAAGTCTAGGGCTAAAATTATGTTTGATTTTTTGTCTTTTGCTGTTTGTTCCATCTTAAGCCGGAAAGACACACCTAAACACCGTGTTCTATTTGGGCGTAGGACTAAAAACTTTTGCTTTCTTTTTGTTTGTATTGGTCAGTAAAGGGTGTTAAGGAGTTGTTGCATGCGTTTGTGCTAGAAGTTTTTCTATGTTGTCTAATCTTTTTTCGATTGTGTCAAGTCTTTCGAGGATCTGTTTCAAAATTTTTCCGATGTCTTCTGCTGGTACTGCTGGAAGGGGTGTGGGTGAGGGCCACCGTTGTTCTTCTGGGCGTTTAAGAGGTTTCGGAATACGGGGAGGATAAACCATTTTGGGTTGCTTCCTGAATTAAAGTATCACACGACAACATATTAATTTTTCAAAAGTCTTAGTAGAGCTTTGTTTTACCATGTCACTCCTTTTCGTGGAATTTTGATGTGTGCGTATATGAACCCCTGTTTGGCTCTTTCTTCCTGTTCTTTAACCCACGCTTCGAGTCCTATTTCCTTTAGCCGTTTTCCGTCTTCAATCGTTGTTGGATACACTTTTGCGTAGTTCTCGATGAGGGTGCATGGATATTCGTCGCATAAGGGGCATACGGATACTCCCTTCTTTTTGGCGCACAGCCTTATCTTGCAAGTTGAGGATCCCCCGCCAGCTCTACAGGAGCACTCATATTTTGTGAGTTCGCCGAGGAATTTCCAGAAAACTGGAAAGGTCTCCCGCATGGAAGGGAAATACTTATACCAAAAGTCCATCCCTTCTTGATGGAGCGTCTCCTTCAGCTGCTTGGCATGCTTCGAAAAGTACACTCTAACTCCGCACAATCCACAATAGCAACCGCAATAGCCAACCAACTTCAATAAGTCTTTAACCATGTCAATCACTTGCTCATGAATTTAGCCCTTGTGGGCTTATATAAAATTTCCAATGTCGCTTGTGAACTTCCATTATGGGCTTAGGCTTCTCGGATTTATCGGCTTTGCGTTCTTCCGCGACTGGACTTGTTGATTTTTGAACACCTTTGTCATCTTGGTTTCTCCGCCTGAAACCA
>JACUTN010000093.1 GCA_014859805.1 Candidatus Bathyarchaeota archaeon | reverse complement strand
CTCATACCCAATCTTTCAGGGGGAACAACACCCTTTTCCTTTACAACTTTTTTAAGCATCAACTGCGCGATAATGGACGCTGGATAAGCCGTGGTTCTCGCCATGGCAGTAATTCCATGCTTCTCATCATATCGATCCAACAGGTGACAAATGTAGCACATGTGCTTGTCATCTTTAACGCCTGAAACTTCAACTTTCATTACGACTATATCCCTGATTTCCGGTCTCAACAGCTCGCGCTCAAACAGTTTGACCGTTAGCCTTCTCGGAGACAAGCTCTCATAATTGACACTAATTGGCTCTTCATCAAAAAACCCTAAAGCCTTAAGCACCCCTATTTTTTCCGCATGCCCTGGATATCTAAGCGTTTTCTCCCACATGTTGTCCACGTTCTTTATTGTGTCAGGTAATGTTCTGAGTCCATCAGTGTAGAAGGCTTCAAGCACTCCCACGTTTGGAAATTCAACTTCTTCAAGTCCACTTAATGCTTCTACCTCAACCATCTCACCATCTTCAACTATCCTCGCTTTTCTCGTATACTCATCGATGAGGCTTTCAGGGGACCAAGTAATAACATAGCCTAAAGGTGGTACAGGTTTTTCCGGGAGACCACCAACCATTATGCGAATAGTGCAAACCTTATCAAGCTTTCCGGCGGCATGCCCAACAAGAATATTGCTGATACCGGGCGCTAAACCGCAGTCTGGAATAATAGTTACACCAGCTTTTGCAGCCTTGTCGTTTAACGCCAAAGGATTTTCAGCCATGTAGGAGACATCAACTAAATCTTTTCTCAGATCAATACATGCTTCAGCCAGATGATAACCAAGTTTTCCAGGCAAAAACCCCATAGCCAAATCAAAATCTTTCAGAGCTTTTGCTATTTCATCACGTTTTGTTGCATCTAATTGAATCCATGAAACGTTGTTTTCACCGATTCGTTCAGCAACCTCTTTGGCTCTTGCCCCGTCTCTATCGGCAACAACAATCTCAACAGAATTCATGCTCTTAGCTAAGTCTTCTGCAGCAACAGAACCAATATTTCCACAACCTACAACAAGCACTTTCATAAACATAGAAAAGAAATCAGCATCATTAAAGTTTTTCCCAAAGCCAACGATCTTTTTGTGCAATAAAAAGTCTTAAAATATAGAGGATAAAATTGAAAATGTTATATACTGCCGTCTTAATTGTAAAGTCTGAGTATCATGGCTGACATTTGTCCAATATGCGGGCTTCCGAAAGATTTGTGCGTGTGCGGTGAAATTGGAAAAGAGCAACAAAGAATTCGCATAAGGCTTGAAACGAGAAAGTGGAGAAAATTATCAACAATTATAGATGGTCTAGACAATAAAGACACAGATTTAGCGAGCCTAGCTCAAAAGCTGAAAAATTCTTGTGCGTGCGGAGGAACAGCGAAAAACGGTGAAATAATGCTTCAAGGGGACCATCGTGAAAAAGTTCGCCAATACCTAATCAGCATAGGCTATCCCAAAGAAAATATTGAACTCCAATGATCGCCACATAAAGTGAGCCCAATGAAACTGCTACAAGATATAAAAGAAGTATTTAGAACGCTAAGTTATAGGAGACCAACTAAAATATATTGCCCAAGATGCGGAAGCCCAAAAATTCATCTATCCAGCAGTCTTGATTATTGGCTGACCCCTAAAAAATATGTGTGCGACAACTGTGGATACGTTGGCCCTATAATTATGGAGCTTGAAAAAGAAGAAACATAACGCTACTAGTCAGGAATCTCCAAATGCAACTGTTTTCTCAAACTTTTGTATCGATTTCTCACAGTGACCTCTGTTACTCCTGCAGCTTCAGCGATGTCCTTCTGCGTTTTCTTCTCGTTGTTCTGCAAACAAGCAATGTATAATGCTGCAGCAGCCAAACCCATGGGATCTTTACCGGCAGCAGCCCTGCTCTTTTTTGCTTCACGAAGAATTTGGATGGCCACTCCCTGAGTTCTACCGGAAATTCCAGTATTTTCAGCAATTTTTGAAACGTATGTAAGCGGGTCGGCGATGGGCATCTGTATGTCAAGTTCGCGAAGCAAGAGCCTGTAGCAACGAGCAACATCCTTCTTTTCAACCAAGCTTGCTTCTGCAACCTCTCGCAGGGTTCTCGGGGTTCCGCTTCCACGGCATGCAGCATAAAGCGAAGCGGCGGCAATGGCTGCAATAGA
Organism: Candidatus Bathyarchaeota archaeon; assembly: GCA_014859805.1. GTDB lineage: Archaea > Thermoproteota > Bathyarchaeia > Bathyarchaeales > Bathycorpusculaceae > SOJA01. The sequence continues at coordinate 1,910 of JACUTN010000093.1, read as the reverse complement.
TCTGCCACGCACTAAGCCTTTATCCAAGGCTTTACGGTAGATAACCGCAGCCTTCTCTTTGATTGGCGACGGAATGTAGACTTTATCTGAAAGGCGGTCAAGTTCAGCCATCGCTTGAGCGAGGTTTCTGTCAACTGAAGAATGCACTCTTGAGCGTATCTGCCATTTCCTTAATCGCCACATCTGAAGGCGTGTGCGAAGGGGTAGTTTTCTTCCGAAGGCGTCACGGTCAATCTGGCTTATGGCTGTTGACAAGCCCTTGTCGTGGACGGAGTATGACGTTGGCATCCCTACACGGCTTCTTGATGCTTTTTCCTCTTGGGTGAAGGCACGCCATTCAGGACCTTTATCCATCATTTGTTGATTTACGACCAGTCCACAATCGCCGCAAACGGTTTCGCCAGTATCATAATCGTGAATAAGGTTTGTGCTACTACATTCTGGGCATTTGTCAACTAGACGTTGACGAACCTTGGTTTCTTTTTTATGCATCTTTTCTCCTCAATTAATATGCATTGTAGAACCGTCACCTTTTCGTGTTCCTCATCAATGATTCGGAATCAGAAAGCAGTACATCCGGCCCGAGTGTCTATTCAAAAGAAATGTTCTAATATATAAATTTTACGGTTTAGTCAAAAAGATCGCTTTCACAAATTTTGAATACTTACACTCACTAATAATCAGAAGGATAGTGCCAACATGATAAAACTTCCGGAAAAAATACGGAGAACCCTAGAGAAAATTGTTAAAGAAATGAGAATCAAAGAGGACATATATGGTGTAGGACTGTTTGCAAGCTGGAGCCGAGGGGATGCCACAAAATCAAGCGATGTTGACCTGCTAGTGCTTGACAAAGGTAACTTTAGTCATGAATTTGTGGAAAGAATCGAGATTAACGGTCTGTTTGTAGATTTGGATCACATCCCGAAAGCTTGGATTCATGGGCAGATTCCGCCTGAATTAGATCAGAAAGTGTACGAGATGCAAATTCTCTACGATAGAGACTGGTCGCTAACGAACACAAAACTTTGGATGGCTAAATCTTACGGTTCACCTGAAAGAGTTGACATCAGAACGGAAGCGCACGTCGTAGAATCTGACATATACTTAAGTCGTGCAACTTCAGCCTTTTCAAGGAAAGACTTTCAAAGTTCACAGCTTTTTGCCGCGATGGCTTTAGAGAATGTTTTGAGGGTTTTGATGGAGGTTACGTTGGAACCTTTTTCAAACAGCCGATTCATTGAGAAACTCGAAGAATCAACATCAAAGTTGGGAATGCAGAATTTGTTTACTGGATACTTAAACATGTCAGGGTTGAGTAGAGTGGACAGTGTAAGCGTTGAGGGCAAACTGAAGCTTTTCAAGGTAATCTGGGACGAAATAAACTTTACAGCCAAGCAAAATCCCCGCGCCTTTGAATCCTCTCATTTTAGGATTAAGACAAAACTGAGGTATTATTTGAATCCTGCATTTCTGCAAGGCACGATGATGCGTACGAAGTCTTTGATTAACTCTGGAAAGGCAATTGAAGCAACGCATTACTTGAATAACATATTCGTTGACATGGTTGAAAATTATGCTTGGTTGAAATCCTCAATTGGCAAGGTCAAACTGGATTATACAACTTTGATGCGCTCTTTGGAAAGTTTAGAAGAGAAGAACCCCAGAAACTACAATCACATAATAGAGTTTCTGAACTTGAGGGATGTAGACAAGCCTAGGGCAGCTGAAACGATAGAAAAAACTAGGAAGATCATGCTTAAAGTACGTAGGGAGAGGAAGGTTTTAATCAAAAAATACTTATTAAAAAGTTAGCTCAAAAACCCTAAACCAAGAAGCCCGGTGGTGTAGTGGACAAGCATAGCGGGCTTTGGACCCGCTGACGAGAGTTCGAATCTCTCCCGGGCTAC